>NZ_JAMPQC010000010.1:0-265025 GCF_028482225.1 Providencia sp. PROV130
CCATCAACTATGGATGAAACGCGTTTATGGTTAGAGGAAATGGATATGTTATTGGCGAGAAGAAATGAATTTGTATTGATATATCCTCCAGTGGTTAAAAAAGAAAAACCATCATCAGAAGATATGCAAAGTATGAAATATGTGCGTCGTTGGTTGAAAGATGCAAAAGAAGCAATGGAACAGCATTGTCGCGCTCTAGTTGTTACGCTACAACCTGATGGCCGAGATAAAGAGGAGATGGAACGCATGGCTCCCATGTTGTCTGCGTTGTATGGTCCCCAAGTTTTAATCGCAACGGATGCAATGGCTGCAAAAGAACAAGCCCAATCAGTTTTAGCTTAGTCGATTGTGGTTTTACTGATTTTACGGATATAACTGGCGATGATATCGACGGACATAGCAATTTGCTGTTGAATAAATTCATCGCTGGGCTTGAAATCGGCAACACAAAAAGTGGTGATAAACACATCCGCTTTTAGCATTTCTAGGTAGCGTGAAGAAATGCTTAATAATGTTGTTTCATTCACTTTAACATCAGGAAGTAAAGCCAACTTCTGTGTTAACAAGCGATAGCTTTTTACAGGGCCTTGCTCAAAAAATGCATGGGTTATTTCAGGGAAACGGTTGTATTCGCCTAAAATTAACCGGTATAACCCGATGGATTCAGGTTTAAGAACATTCAATAAAAATCGAGAACCATAAAAAGAAAGTATGGACTCAATCGTATTTAGTGGGGGTGTTTTATCGTCAGGTTCTTGAAAAATATCATCAATCATAGATGCAATAACAGCGGCAAATAACCCTTCCTTATCACCAAAATTTTTATATAAAGTCGTTCGAGAGCCTCCTGCACGTTCAATAATCATATCCAGAGTTGCACCTTCAAACCCATATTGCAGAAAAATTTCAGTTGCGGCAGTGATCAAAGCCTGATGACGACGTCGGCCTTTTGGGGTTTTAGCTGTAAGCGTGCTATTCATGAATGGCTAATCCTACTATTTGTCTTCAAATAAGAAAATAACATAACAAATTTTACCAAATAGTTTAAATCACGTTACCTCAATCACAGATTTACCTGAAAGAGATCATCATTTAAGCTGATATTTGTCTTTATGATATTTATAAAGATTAACATGTTTAGGGTGATATCTGAATGGTTGTCACAATATTGGGGGTAAGATGGCAGAGCATGCATTGAACGAACAAAAAATAGACCAAAATGATCCTGTTGATCAGCAACGTGAGGTAACTCGGCTATGTATTGAGTGTGGCTTATTGTTATTGCAACATGGCGCTGAAAGTATGCTCGTTGAACAATTGACAACTCGTTTGGGCATTGCACTTGGAGCAAATCAAGTTGATAGTGCAATCTCATCTAACTCATTAGTTTTAACCACCATAATTGATGGCCGCTGCCTAACGTCAACACGGCGTATTATTGACCGTGGTATTAATATGCATGTTGTCACCGAAGTTCAGCATGCGGTCATTCTCGTCGAACATCATTTACTAGACCGAAAACAATTACACAAGAAATTATCATCGATTAAACCGCTACGATATCCTCGATGGTTAATGGTTTTGATGGTGGCTTTATCTTGTGCTTGTTTCAGCAAGTTGAATGGAGGGGGATGGGAAAGTGCGTTAATTACATTTTTAGCCAGTGGCTGTGCAATGTATGTGCGACAAGTGTTAACTTCTCATCAAATGAACCCATTGATTAATTTTTGTATCACTGCGTTTGTTGCGACAACGGTCTCTGGATTATTACTGAAAATACCGTATTTGGCCGTCACTGAAACGATTTCTATGGCTGCCAGCGTATTGCTTTTAGTTCCGGGCTTCCCATTAATTAATGCAGTCGCTGATATGTTTAAAGGGCATGTTAATACAGGTTTAGCGCGTTGGACAATGGCGAGTCTCCTTACTTTGGCTACCTGTATTGGGGTTGTATTAGCAATGACAATCTGGGGTTTAAAAGAATGGGCATAGAATTTCTGTTCTCCTTATGTGAGAAAATGCTACTAGCAGCTATACCAGCAGTTGGGTTTGCTATGGTGTTTAATGTACCTGTTAGAGCATTGAAATATTGTGCTTTATTAGGTGCTATTGGCTATGGTTTTAGAATGATATTGATGACATTAGGGCTGCAAATTGAGTGGGCAAGTTTTCTCGCGGCAATTTTAATCGGTATTATCGGTATTCAGTGGTCGCGCTGGTGGTTAGCTCATCCTAAAGTGTTTACTGTTGCTGCCGTGATCCCAATGTTTCCAGGTATTAGTGCTTATATTGCAATGATTTCAGTCGTTAAAATATCGCAATTTGGCTATGACCCTGAATTAGTTGAGGTCCTAGTGACTAATTTCTTAAAAGCCTCTTTCATTGTTGGAGCCTTGTCTATTGGTATTTCTTTACCTGGTTTATGGTTATATCGCAAAAGACCAAGTGTGTAATTTTTAAGGGATGGCTTACTGGTATTCTTGCTATATCCGCAAGCCATACTTTGCTCTTTTACTAATAAGAGTTAGATATTCTATTAAAGCTGCATAAATTCTGATGTGGGTGTTAACCATAAAATTGAGTTATCGCTGATATCATTAATGCTACTATTTGATTAGAATATGTGATATTTCTTCTTATGCATTAATGTGTTAGAGGAAAAACTAACGCATTCATTTCAATTCTTCGCATATATTCTTATTAGTGGTGTTATTTTGAAACAATTTAGCTTGTCCAAATATTATCAATTCGTTTTTTCGATTCTATTATTTGTTTTTTCTGCTTTTTCATTTTCTGCACCGAGTTCATTTACTGAAGCCAAAGCACTGAGTAAAACTCAGGTTTATGCAGATCAAAATCACCAAGGTGAGGGAACAATATACTGTGGGTGCCAGTGGGAATGGGTAGGAAAAAGCGGAGGAAAAGTCGATTTAGCCTCTTGCGGCTATCAAGTACGTAAACAACAGAACCGAGCCGAACGCATTGAATGGGAACATATTGTTCCTGCATGGGTGTTTGGTCATCAAAGACAATGTTGGCAACAAGGTGGGCGAAAAAACTGTGTGTCTAGTGACCCTATTTTTGGCCAAATGGAAGCCGATCTGCATAATTTAGCGCCTTCTATTGGAGAGGTGAATGGTGATAGAAGCAATTTTAGTTTTGGACAATTACCCGCTAATACGCCATATCCATACGGAATGTGTCGCAGTCGAGTAGATTTTAAACAAAGAGTCTTTGAACCAAGAGATGAGGCTAAAGGGCAAGTAGCCCGAGTATATTTCTATATGCATGACCGCTATAACTTATCTATGTCACGTCAACAACAACAGTTATTGATGGCTTGGGATAATAAATATCCTCCAACCCCTTGGGAAATACAGCGTGATAATCGAGTCGCTAAGGTGATGGGCCATCATAACCCATTTGTGACAGGGGAGAAAAAATGGAGTTTAAATCATAAAAATAGCGCAGAGGGTGTTAATATTTCACCAGTCTCACCTTTAAATCAGCCTCAAGTAATAGAAAATAAACCTATTGTACCAAATACGGTTGAAATTAAAGGTAATCGTAATTCTAAAAAATATCATTTTTCACATTGTGCTAGCTTCAATACCATCGCGGATAAAAATGCCGTCATCTTCACTGACGAACAATCGGCTAAAGCCGCAGGTTTTGAGTTAGCTGGAAATTGTAAAATACGCTAATTATTCGTTAAAACCGCAATAGTTAACTAACTGATTATTGTGGTTTTATTTTTTGTTTTTACGTGTGATAACGAAAGATTTTAATAAACGCCCAAAATTTTGTTAGAAAAATGTTGCTTTATCAAAAAAAATGACGCTATATTTAAAGCAGATGAAAACTGCAATAAAAACATGGACTCATTGAGTCACTAAAAATATTGCTGCTTGTCATATTACTGTCATATAGATTCATTAGTTTAAAAGTATCGCTGTTACAGGAGAAACTAATGGGAAATAAGTGTCTATACACGCGAGTACAAAGCCGGTTACCACTCCATCATGAAATTTCCATGGTGAGATTGGTAACCGGTTTTTTTATTAGCTGAGTTATTATTGCATGGAGTTACAGCCACATAATAGATATTTGATATTAACTTTGAGCTTGAAGGGAGCTCACCTCTGTTTTGAATAGTCCGTCATTTGAATTGACATCACTGATACCTGGAAGGGTTAATACTATGAGTAGACAGAAAGCTGCAACAAAGGCACGTCGTGAAATGAAACGTTCATCACGAAAAGATCGCTCAGGTCGTTTTGATATCAATAACGTCGCATCATTTGCTGAATTTACTGGCATTGAAGCTATCGGTATGGCAAAAGAACGTCGTGATGAATCCCCTATATTGCCCAGAAATGAAGCTCAAAAACTCTATATTAATTCCATTAAACATAAGCAATTAATTTTTGCTAATGGCGAAGCGGGATGTGGTAAAACCTATATCAGCACTGCACTTGCAGCTGATGCGTTAATTCATAAAGATATCAATAAGATTATTGTGACAAGGCCCGTTCTTCAAGCGGAGGAAGATCTCGGTTTTTTACCGGGTGATATGTCAGAAAAATTTGCGCCTTACTTTCGTCCTGTTTATGACGTATTGGTGAAAAGGCTCGGCGCATCCTTTTTACAATATTGTTTGCGTCCCGAAATTGCTAAAGTGGAAATCGCGCCATTTGCTTATATGCGAGGCCGAACATTTGAAAATGCTGTTGTGATATTAGATGAAGCTCAAAATGTCACTGTCACGCAAATGAAAATGTTTTTAACTCGGCTTGGCGAAAATGTGACGGTGATTGTCAATGGTGATGTGACCCAGTGTGATTTGCCAGAAGGTGTGTCCTCTGGGTTAGCCGATGCATTACAACGTTTTAGCACTGATGAAACGGTTTCGATGGTGAATTTTACTATTGAGGACTGTGTGAGATCACAATTGTGCCATAAAGCCTTATTGGCTTATAACCGTTAATTAGTCTTGTTATTGATGATATGCCCCACGATTTGTTCGCGGGGCATAGGTTAAATCTTTATAGAGGCCATTGATTAGTGGTAGAGCATTTCATGTACGATTTGCTCATCTGTGAGGGTATATGGGTAATAGGTTGGCCAATTTTCTAGTTGGCTTAATAATTTTTCCTGAGATTCGTTTCCCATATATAGGTGGAAGTGCCCCGAGGCCTGTGGCTCAATAATATGGTCACTAAATTGGATAAACTTGGGCGCTTTTGAATTAGCATCTTTGCATTCAAACAAGTAACGGACGCCTTTTTTCCCTGAAGTGTAATGAAGAATTTTGTAACCGGCGTAGTCATATTTACAGCTGCTTACGGCACCGTTTTGGGTAAATTCAATGACATCATTTTCAATTCCAATGCTGTCAACATCGGTGGCATAGCCTTTTTTATAATACTCACGATACTCTTCAACTGTTTTGTCTTTATTTTTCTTCGCTTTACTTTCTAAAACTTCATCGAGCTTTCCATTTAATAGTAATGGATTAACAGATTCCCAGATGCCTTGCCAATCGCTTAGAGACCTATCTTTGACGTCAGTATCTTCAAAAATCCCTTTTGAAGCTTGGAGTGCCTTCTCTGATTGTGGATGAGAGTGACTATGTGAGCCATGAGCAGCAGCTGTATAGCTAGTGAGAGCTAATGCGACATAAAGACTGGTTTTTAAAATTGCCATTTTGTACACAGTGGTTTTCCTATTTTTGAAGTGAATATAACGACCATAAAAACCATTATGTTATAACATAACATTTGTAAGCATGAAAATTATTTTAGCAAGTTTATTGATGAGGAACGTAATGACTAAAAACTTGATGAAGGCAGATAGGAGCAGGATATGAGCTCGCTTAGTAGAGTTTATAACCAATAAGCGAGCTAACTATTTGAACTGAAATTAGTCGTCAGGGTTGTCCATCACAGCATGGCGTTCATGGTGATAACCTTCCTCATCATAGCCATATCGCCAGTAAGGAATTGCATAGATATCATCACGACCAAAACCTTTTTCACGACGAATATAGCGACGCAAATCACGAATAATTTGGTCTTCACCCGCAATCCAAAAAGCACAATCATTGCTTGGAATGTCCCAAGACTTAAACGTGCTAATTAATTCAGCTGTTTTGGTGATATCACCACAGATCCAAATTACGTCAACGTGTTCAGGTTTTTTCAGCTCTCGCACGTCTTTTGGGTTATCTAACCGTAGTACGACTTTACCTTGGGCATTTGCTGGCATTTTTTCCAATAATGCGGCAATAGCGGGTAGAGAACTTGAATCACCGGCCATGAAGTAATGTTGTCGGGCAGGCAATAATGGGTCTGGGCCACCAGGATTGGTAATTCCCATCCAATTTCCCGGTTTTGCATCACGCGCAAATAGGTATGCAGGGCCAGTTGCGCCATCATGCATAGCAAATTCAATATCTATCTCGCTAACTTCAGGGCGGATGGCTCTGACGGTATAGGTACGAACAAATGGACGAGGTTTGTTTTCTGGCCAGCTACGGCCTTCTTTACTTAGGATAGGGAGTGCCGGCTGGCTGATTAAATCAGGGGCTAAAAATATTTTCAGGTGCCCACCTTCACAATCTGTTGGGTATGTATCGAGTCTTTCACCGGTGAAAGTAATGCTGCGAATAGATGGGCTGATATCGGTAATAGATTTGACTTGAATGAGCTGTGGTGGAGCCGGGCGGTAGATGTTTTTTTCAACGGGTTGTTCAGTGGCCACGGACGATCTCCTTTATTAATGATAATTTTATTATATGGTAATTATTATCATTATCATGAATAACTTTGTAAGTTGCAACCGCTAGTGAGTGATTGGAAGAGGATATTTATAAAGCGAGGTTTTCAACAGTAGGGAGGCAATTTACAGTGATGAATTGTTGATTTTAATAAAAATGCCGTATGATTTTTAGCATACGGCATATCGAAAGGTAAATTACTTCACTTTCATTCCGGCGGCGGTCATCATCAATTTAAACACGGAAGAGAAGGCAAATAGTGCCAATACACTTCCGAACCAGATAATGGCCATCCAACCGAGTTTTTTCCACCAAGGGGAGGCTGCCACGTTATCAGTGGTAACCTTGTTCTGGGGTAATTTTTCCTCTGAAGACATAGTAACTCCAATAGGTATAAACCAAAATAACAGGAATAATGAATAACGCACCGACTAACATAAAGCCTAAACTTTCGGCTGGGCCAGCGGCATCACGGAAACTGACTGCGGGTGGAATGAGCGTTGGCCAGATACTGATACCTAGGCCAGTAAACCCAAGGAAAATCAACATTAAAGCAGCTAAGAATGGCACGCTATCGAATCGTTGGCGCTTAGCACTTTTTAGGGTCAACCAAGTACAGGCTAATACCAGTAACGGAACAGGTAAAAAGAAGAACAGGTTTGGCAGGGAGAACCAACGCTCAAAGACTGCCTCATTTAACATTGGGGTCCAGAGACTGATCACCGCAATTACTGCTAACATCAGTAATGTTAATGGCCGCAGAACACGATACATCGTGCTACGTAAGTGGCCCTCAGTTTTCATGATCAACCACCCACAAGCTAATAGCGCGTAAGCAACAACGAGGCCAAATCCACAAAATAGAGGGAAAGGCGCGAACCAATCGAAATAACCCCCCATGTAAACACGGTTTTCCACGTGGAAGCCTTGGATAAAGGCGCCAACGACCACACCTTGAACAAAGGTGGCAAAAATTGAACCCCAAATAAAGGCGTGATCCCAATGGCGGCGGTGTGATTCATCCGCTCTAAAACGAAACTCAAAGGCAACACCACGGAAAATCAAGGCCAGTAACATGAAAGTTAATGGAATTGACAGTGCATCAAGGACAATTGCATAAGCGAGAGGAAATGCGCCGAATAGAGCGGCTCCACCTAAAACCAACCAAGTTTCATTGCCATCCCAGACAGGGGCAACGCTGTTCATCATCAGATCACGGTCTTGGCTGTCTTTTAGCGCAGGGTAAAGGATCCCAATGCCTAAATCGAACCCATCCATAACAATATACATCAACATACTAAATACGATAATGACAAACCAAATGAGAGGTAAATCAATGCCCATGAGCTGCGTCCTCCGCGATACCTTTACGAATTAATTTCATCATGTACATATAGCCAATCCCGAAAACACCGCCATAAACGACAAAAAAGGCGATTAAACTGATGCTCATGTGCATTTCACCATGTGCACTGACCGCATCAGAGGTTCGTTGTAGCCCATAAACGACCCATGGCTGGCGACCAATTTCTGTTGTAAACCAACCAGCAAGGATGGCTATCAGCCCAGAAGGTGCCATTAAAAACATAAAACGTAAGAATGTTTTCGACTCATAAAGGTTTTTACGGTAGCGAAGCCATAAACCCCAGACTCCAGCCGCTATCATTAATAAGCCGAGCCCGACCATTACGCGGAATGACCAAAACACCATAAACACGTTAGGCCTATCTTCTGGGGCATATTCTTTTAGCGCGGGGACTTGTTTATCAATACTGTGTGTTAAAATCAGGCTTGCTAAATAAGGAATTTCGATAGCGAATTCTGTTTTTTCCTTTTCTTGGTTTGGAATACCAAACAAGATTAGCGGGGTGGCTTCTCCGGGTTTGTTTTCCCAGTGACCTTCCATTGCTGCCACTTTAACCGGTTGATGTTTAAGCGTGTTTAGGCCGTGAGCATCACCGATTAAAGCTTGAACAGGGGCTAAGACTAAAATCAACCACAGGGACATGGAAAACATTTTTTTCATGGCACTGGACTTGTTGCCTTTGAGCAAGTGCCAAGCGGCGGAAGCCCCAATAAAAAATGCTGCAGCAAGGAAAGCTGCTGTAGTCATATGCAGTAACCGATAAGGGAAAGAGGGATTGAAAATAACGGCAAACCAATCAACGGGAACAATGCGCCCATCAATAATTTCAAAGCCTTGTGGTGTTTGCATAAAGCTGTTGGAGGCCAAAATCCAGAATGTGGAAATAATTGTTCCTAGCGCAACCATACAAGTGGCGAAGAAATGCAATTTTTCACCTACACGGTTCATCCCAAACAACATAACACCGAGGAAACCAGCTTCTAAGAAGAAGGCCGTAAGAACCTCATAAGTGAGTAATGGCCCTGTAATACCCCCCGCAAAATCTGAGAAAAAGCTCCAGTTAGTGCCGAATTGGTATGCCATAACCAAGCCAGAAACAACACCCATTCCGAAATTAACCGCAAAAACTTTCGACCAAAAATGGAACAGTTTTATATAGTCTTCATCACGAGTTTTAAGCCATAAACCTTGTAGCACCGCAAGGTAACTTGCGAGTCCAATAGTAATGGCAGGAAAAATAATATGAAACGAGACCGTAAACGCAAATTGTATACGGGCAAGTTCCAGCGCAGTTAGTCCAAACATATTGACCCCTGAGTGGATATGTTAATGACACGCAACATTCAACGTTTTGATGAGAGCAATTGAGGCGCTAATCCCTAGCAAAAGGAGTTGCTCACACCTGAGTGCAAAATAATCGCCATCCAACGAAAAATGTTTTGTGCTTATAGTTAAAAAAAAGTCAGGTGAATGTGTGGATAAGTAGAACATGAGACGATAAACTATAATAGTAACAATTATTGAGATATTAACTATAACAGTCGAGGCGGCTATGACGAGATATGAACAATTAGCAGCACAAATTCGTCAGCAAATTGAAGACAATATCTGGCAAGTGGGTGACAGATTACCTTCTTTGAGGGAAAGTGTTAAACAGTCGGGTTTAAGTTTAATGACTGTTGTGCAAGCATATCAGTTGCTTGAAAGCCAAGGATGGGTCGTTGCTCGCCCGCAATCAGGATATTACGTGGCAAATCGCAATAACGCATTTGCTGCCGCAAAAGGAGGTAAAGGGCTACATTTGAATGAAAATGTAGAGATTAACGCCTCTATTTTTGGTGTCCTACAAGCTTGTAAGGACCCGAATATTATTCCATTTGGCTCCGCATTTCCAGAGCCCGCCTTATTAGATGACCCAAAACTCGCGAAATCACTCGCGTCTGTCGCTAGGCGCTTATCAAAATTTAATACACCAGCTAATTTGCCTCCTGGTAATGAACAGCTGCGTCGAAACATTGCTCAGCGTTATGCAACTCAAGGGATCCATGTTGCTCCCGATGAAATCGTGATTACAGCCGGAGCAATGGAATCTTTAGTTCTGAGTTTACAATCAGTCACTCAGCCTGGGGACTGGGTCGTTATCGAATCACCTGCATTCTATGGTTCACTTCAGGCAATTGAGCGGTTAAAACTCAAGGCAATTGCTATTAAAACAGACCCGCTATTTGGTATTGATCTTGACGCGTTAGAGGATATTGCAAGTAAATATCCAATTAAAGCCTGTTGGCTGATGACACATTATCAAAATCCATTAGGCGGTACGATGCCGCAAACGAACAAAAAACGACTGGTCGATATCCTGAATAAGCAGCAAATTGCATTAATTGAGGATGATGTCTATGGGGAACTTTATTTTGGTAACAAACAGCCAATACCCGCAAAGGCACTAGATACAAAAGGAAATTTCTTTCATTGTTCTTCGTTTTCGAAATGTTTAGCGCCGGGGTATCGTGTGGGTTGGGTTGCTGCGGGTCAACACGCGACAAAAATTCAGCATTTACAAATGATGAGCACCGTCTCTGCCAGCGTTCCCA
This sequence comes from Providencia sp. PROV130, assembly GCF_028482225.1. NCBI lineage: Bacteria > Pseudomonadati > Pseudomonadota > Gammaproteobacteria > Enterobacterales > Morganellaceae > Providencia > Providencia sp. PROV130. The sequence continues at coordinate 10,739 of NZ_JAMPQC010000010.1, forward strand.
CACAATTAGCTATTGCTGAATACTTATCATTAGGGGGATATGACAATCACCTCCGTAAACTGCGTTTAACGATGGAACAACGTCAGCACCAAATGTTGAGTGCAATAGCAAAATATATGCCTCAGTCAGTAAAAGTTAATACACCAAAAGGTGGGTATTTTTTATGGCTAGAATTTGAACCGCCATTTAATGCTATTCGTTTGTATCAACTCGCACTAAAAGAGGGGATCAGCATTGCACCGGGAAGTATGTTTTCCACCAGTGATCAGTTTAATCATGCATTTCGTCTTAATGCATCGTTTACATGGAGTGAGAGGGTGGAAGAAGCAATGAAAACTTTAGGCCGTTTATGTCACTTTTTAATCAATGAGAGGCGTGATTAGTCACATTATCATTGTTAATTCATTGCCTTGAAAGATTAACTTTGCCAATCTAAGTATAAATCTAAATGTGTTAGCAGCAATAGATGGGAGGTAATGTGAAAATAAAATGTTTTGACATAATGGAGTTACCTATCCTGGATTGGCATGATGGTGCGGGGGCCAGCCAAGAAGTATTTTGCTGGCCTGTTGCATCGGACTATTCACTACGCGCAAGCATTGCGACCATTGGACAAGAGAGCTATTTAAAACGCTATGCGGAAGGAGAAAGGTTGGCAGTATTGTTGAATGACCAGCCGCTTCTGTTAACCGATACCAAAGTATTTGAGTGTCGACTAGAGCACGCAGGTGATCATGTCCAATTTTCAGCTCAGCAATTTTGTGCGGTAAAAGTCCCAAAGCCATCAGTTAAGTTAATGAATTTCATTTTTCGAGATGACAGGTGGGCGGCTAAAAACTATTTCATCACTGAAGAGTGTAAATTACCAGTTAACCAAGCAGGGTTAGTCTATGTGCTCAATGGCAAATGGGAAATTTCAGGCGCAAATTGCCATCTTATGGCGCAAGGACAAGGAGGCTGGTGGCTACCTGATATCGGTGAAGGGGTGATAAAACCACTTAGCACCGATAGCAAGTTAATTTGGATTGAATTATTGCCTCGCTAACTAGTAGCTAAACCAATAGCAGCCAGTGTTAGCATACCGCCGGCAACACCCTCGGTTATACGGCGTTTTTTATCATTATAAGCTCGCTTATTATGCATGGATGCAAATAATGCACCTATTACACCGTAAATCACGACACACGAAAGTATAAAAGAGGCTGAGAGTATCAAGGACTGAACGGCCACACTTTCTGTCAGTTTAATAAAATTCGGTAAAATAGCGAAATACACAAGTAACCCTTTAGGGTTAAGAAAGCTAGTTAGAAATGCTTTAGCTATTACTGTCTTTGTTGATACAGTTTGAATCTTTAAGTCTCCCGCTTTCATCGCAGATAACACCATGCGGATAGCAAGATAAGTGACATAAGCCACGCCAACCCATTTAATCGTGTGAAAAATCATGGGGGAAGCCGCAACAATCGCAGCTAAACCAAGCGCAGCCAGAATCGCATGCGCCACATAGCCCAGTATAATACCTAAATTAGCTTTTAAGGCAGCAGAGGTGCCACCTGATAATCCTTGGGCGGAAATAAAAAGAATATCTGGGCCTGGTGTGCAGACTAAAGGGACTACGGTTGCGCTAAATAAGAGTAAGGTCTGTAACTCCATTTCAATTCCTCATTATTGTTTATTGTTATTTCACGCAACTGGCCAGTAGCGATAAAATTATAGCGATAATCCAGTGATATTGGATTTTTTTATTGCTTTAAAATAAACAATAATTGGTATTTAATATCATTAATTAATATTAGATTGGAGTTCAGTGCCAATGAAAGAAAATAGACTAAAATTAGATGCCATTGATAGGCGCATCTTACAGGTTTTACAAAGAGATGGAAAAATTCAGAATATTGAATTAGCTAAAGAAGTGGGGCTTTCCCCGTCCCCTTGCCTGCGTCGTGTGAAATTGCTTGAAGAAGCAGGGGTTATCAAACGTTATGTGGCCGTGTTGGATGGCAGTAAAATTGGAGCTGGTCTTTCTTTATTTGCACGTATTTGGTTTAAAACACAAGATGCCAAGACCATCAACCAATTTGTTGAGGACATTAAACTAATGCCTGAAGTCGTTGAATGTCATCTAATGGCAGGGGAATGTGATGCTTTGATCCGTATTGTAACGCAAGACTTAGCCTCTTATCGTCGATTTCATGCAGACCATTTAACGCAAATTAGCAGCATTCAGAGTATTAAGACGGAGGTGCCAATGGAAACGGTTAAGGTGACTTATGCTTTACCACTTTGACGATAATGACCAATCGAGTGATAGTGACGAGTTGGGAGTGCCTAACGATGAATTATAATTATATCTTTAACTATGATAAAAAGATAAATAATAACTATGCTGTATTTATTAGAGAGGTTTATAAAATAAAAGAAATTAAATATGATAAATATGAATAGCTGAACATTTTTTGAATTTTAATTTTACAAATTGAAATATTATTTCCTCTCTTTTAATGTTGAACAGTTAGTTTAATCTTATTTGAGAATGCTATTAAATGAGGTATTTGAATTTTATATGGCGATTTTTAAAGAGATAATTCTCATATAATGAGAACACGATTAAGTAATAACCTGGCCATAACGACAGCGATAGCTAATTATTTGATATATAAATAATGAAAGGAAAGTTTTTTTGATCCTGCGCAACACCATATTACGTCACTTACCTATACTGATATTAATTAAAAATCAAAACAATATAATGCGAATATTTCTTATTTAAAATTTTTCAATTTAATCGGTAATGATGTGAGTGTTTATAAGCATATTTTAAAATGTTATTAGTATTTTAATGACAGTTTATTAATTGATTGTTTACGTTCTAAACCTAATTGAAGACTCATTGAATAATAGGAACTGTTTGCTCATAAATTGAAGGGAAATTTATGATCTATCCTATTACTGATAGAACAATATCGACAGTAAATAATCAAAAATTTAAGCGCTACGCTATTCGCTATTTGGATATCGAACAGCAAACACAGCAGGCAATCATAGAATATGGCCTTAATTTTGAAGCCCCTTTTGCACAGCAACATGAAATTGAGAAACTCAAACTAAGTATAAAGAATCATGGCGCAACTTTTGCCAATAATGGGAAGAGTATACATTGTAATTGGCTCTCGAGTGCTTGCGTGCAATGTCGTACAGGGGAAGGGAGCCACACAACATTTTTGTCATTAAAATGTCACCGCGATTGTTACTTTTGTTTTAATCCAAATCAAGAAAACTATCAGGGTTATCAGCAAGAAATGCGTGATGCGATTGGGGAAGTTGATGCAATTGCAGAGCAAGGTTATCCATTGAGTCATATTGCGCTAACCGGCGGGGAGCCTCTACTTTTTCGCCAAGAAAGTATCGAATTTTTCCAAGCCGTCCAACAGAAATTACCTCAGGCTCATAGCCGTTTATATACCGCTGGTGACCCATTAGACCGTAATACCGCATTAGCTTTAGCGAAGGCAGGCCTACAAGAAATCCGTTTTAGTATCAAAACTGATGATTCAAAAGAACGCATCACCAAAGTTTTGCACCGCATCGCGTTAGCTCGTGAAATTTTCCCAGCGGTTATGGTGGAAATGCCGGTGATCTCCGGTACAGAACAGCAAATGTATCAGTTATTAACTCAGCTTGATGACATTGGTATAGATGGTATCAATTTATTAGAGTTTTGTTTCCCTCTAACAAATAGTGAAGCGTATCAAGCCCGAGGCTTCGAACTTAAAAATCCACCTTATGAGGTGTATTACAACTATTGGTATGCTGGTGGATTGGCGGTTGCACAGAGTGAATTAGCTTGCCTTCGAGTGCTTAATTTTGCACTAGAAAATAAATTATCGCTTGGGGTGCATTATTGCTCTTTAGAAAATAAACATACGGGGCAAGTGTACCAAAGTAATGCTTTTTTCGAACACAATGAAAAAGTATTAGGAAAACATTACTTCTTCTCTTCTCAAGATTATTTTTTTAAAAGCGCCAAGGTTTTTGGTGATGATTGTGAAAAAGTGGCGGCTTTACTGAAACACACAGGCGTTTCTTATTATCAAGATTTGTTACATGGTTTTTTGCAATTTAACCCTGAAGCAATTTACTTATTAACCCCACTAGCCAAACTACCTATTGCGTTGACCTCTCACATTGTTGAGCCCGATGAACAGGGCAATCCTTTAATTAAAGAAGTGCGAATTGAACTCACTACACCCGCTGAATTTTTACTGACTGACCTGTAGGGATACATTTATGACCAATGACGACCAAATTTTAGATTTTCTGTATGCGCGTCAATTTGCTTATGACGTATTGCGGCGTTTGTTTATGGAAGAACCAACGCCAGAGTTATTAAGTTATTTGAGAGACTCAGGGTTGTTGTTATTTCCCTGTGATGAAGCATTACCCGCGATGAGAAATGCCATAAATGACATGCATAAAGACTTAAACAATAGGCAGCTAAAAGCCAATACTGAGGATTTTGAAAACGTGCATTGGGATTTTACTCGCTTATTTATTGGCCCTGAAGCCCCGCCAGCAGCGCCATGGGAGTCAACTTATGTTTCCCGTGACAAACTGTTATTTCAAGAAAGTACCTCAGCAGTGAAATCCTTTTATGAACAGTATGGCGTTCATTTACCGGAAGGGGATAGGGAAGCCGCTGACCATATTGGTTATGAGTTAGATTTTATGTGGCATTTAAGCCTGCGTATTACTGAACTTATTGATAGCGAAAATGAAACCGTTGATTGGGTTAACGTAAACGCGTTGTTGCTCGGGTCTGCCACATTTTTAAATACCCATTTATTGGCGTTTATTACGCCATTTTGCCGCTCAATGCATAACCATGCAGACACATTATTCTATCGCCAATTAAGTTCATTAGTTGAGCTTTTCTTACGTAATGATATTAAAAAAATCAATGAGTTAGTTAATTTATAATAATAAACAAAATGAAGAGGTAAGAGCAATGTCAGAAAGACAGAAAATAGCCTTGAGTCGCCGTTCATTTATAGCTTGGACATCGGCGGCATCAGTGATGGCTACGTTACCGCTGAGTAAGCAATTATATGCGGCAACACCAGAGGAAGAAAAAGCGGTTGAGCAAGCAACTGATGCGGTCACTCAAGGGAAATGGAAGCCCGTGGCCTGCTGGCATAACTGTGGTGGCCGCTGTGTTAATAAAGCATTGGTGGTTGATGGCGTAGTTGTTAGGCAAAAAACCGATGATGTGGTTGCGGACTCACCTGATTTCCCACAACAACGAGGTTGTTTACGTGGCCGTTCACAACGTAAACAAGTCTTTGGTGCAGATCGCTTAAAATATCCAATGAAGCGTAAAGGCTGGGCTCCCGGTGGTGGAGATAAAAGCTTGCGAGGCCGAGACCAATGGATGCGCATCAGTTGGGATGAAGCATTAGATATTGTGGCATCAGAATCGAAACGTATTAAAGAAAAATATGGGAATGAATCGATTTGGATCACTGGCGGTAATGGTGTTGATATCCAAAACGTTTATGCGAAAGCTGGGGGATTTGTTGGCGATTGGGGAACAACCTCATGGGGGGCATGGTTTGAAACACCGGCGCATTTAGGGTTACTTGAAGGGTTTTATACTTTTGGTACCAATGACCGCTTTGATATGCGTAACTCCCAGTTAATCGTGATGTGGGGAGCAAACCCAGCGTGGAGCAGCCCTGGTAGCCCAACCTATAATTACTATCAAGCGAAAAAAGCGGGAGCGCGCTTTATTAGTATTGACCCAAGTTATACGACCACGGCAGAGTTAATGGATGCAGACTGGTACCCTATCAACCCCGGTACTGACCATGCTTTAGCTCTGGGTATCATGTCTGCGTTATTAGAAATGGATAGCCCTGACAACCCATTGATTGATTGGGATTTCTTACGCCGTTGTACGGTTGGTTTTGATGAAAATAATATGCCAGCAGGCGCTGACCCAAAAGGTAACTTCAAAGATTATCTGTTAGGCACCTACACGGGAGAGCCTAAAACACCAGAGTGGGCCTCTAATATTTGTGGTCTGTCAGCTAGCGATATTCGCAAGTTAGCGCGTGAAATCGGCGGTACTAACCGAGTCGCATTGCTTACCGGTTGGGCGCCTGCTCGAATCCATAACGGTGAAGGATGGGTGCAAGCATTCTCAACATTAGGCTTTATGACTGGCCATATGGGAAGGCCTGGCCGCATGACTGGGGTTAGTTGCCACTTTGCTGCTGGAAATAATGGCACGCGGCTCGTAATGGCAGGAGCCAGTGGGTTACCTTCAATCCCAAATCCAGTTAGCTTGAAAATTAATCACAATGAGCTTAACCGTGCATTATTAGAAAAAAGATTCCGCCAACGTGGTGTTGGGGATGTCGATGCAAATATCCAAATGATCATTCACCCGTTTAATGCGACACTGCAAACGCGAGCTAATATTTCACAAAGTGTTGAAGCTTATCGTAAAGATGTAGAGTTGGTTGTAACTGCAGCATATGTTCCACATACTTGTGCTAAATATTCGGATATCGTCTTACCCGTTACGACAGAGTGGGAACGCGAAGGAACCATATTAAATCCAAGTAACCGCGAAGTTATTATAGCTGCGGTGAATGTAACTCCGCCACTTTATGAGGCGAGAAGTGACCAGTGGATTGCCAAAGAAATAGGTAAACGTTTGGGTATTAATGTCGATGAAGTTTTCCCTGTTTCGGAAAAACAACAATTTTTTAATAAACTCAATGGCGCAACAATTATTGGTGAAGATGGTAAGACGACAGAGCCATTAATCACCATTACCCAAGCAGATATTGATGAATGGCAAATAACAGGTAAGCCACAGCAAGGCCGAATTACCCTCAATGAATTTCTTACTGTTGGGAAATACCAAGTCAAGCGTACTGCTGGTGATAACTATGGTTATATTGCCTATGAAGATTTTATTCGCGACCCTCAAGCCAATCCACGACCAACTCCGAGTGGTAAATTCGAAATTTACTGCCAAAAATTAGTCGAAAAAGCCGATGAATGTGGCTGGACGAAATTACCGCCAATTCCGGAATATATCCCTTCCGCAAGCGGTTATGAGGCAAGTTTTAGCGACTTCTCGAAGAAGGAAAAAGGGGATTATCCATTCCAAATCTATAACCCACACTATTTACGTCGATCTCACAGTACGCTTGATAACGTGCCTTGGTTGCGTGAACAGTGGCCAAGCCCAATTTATATCAATGCGTCTGATGCGAAACGTTTAGGTATTAAACACGGTGAAACTGTGTTGATAACGAGCCCACAGGGGAAAATTGTGCGTCCTGCTTTAGTCACACAAACTATGAAACCGGGTGTTGTGGCATTACCACATGGAAGTTGGACAGATGTTGATGAAAAAACAGGAATAGATATGGCGGGAGCTGATAATACGCTAACCATTCAAGTCCCTACAGGGCTTGGGACGTCAGGGTGGAATACGATGCTATGTAATATCGAAAAATGGCATGGTGACCAGCTAGTTCCAGATGCTGCAATTCCACAGCGTATTATTTTTTAGGGGGCAATAAGAAATGGATAAACAAGTTGGATTTTATATTAATGTTGCCACTTGCATTGGTTGCAAAACCTGTGTTGTTGCATGTAAAGACAAAAATGATCTCGAGGTCGGGCGCAACTTTCGTCGTGTGTATGATATTGAAGTTGGTGAATTTCCACGTCCTCGGACTTGGCATTTGTCTATTGCCTGTAACCATTGTGACGATCCGCAATGTGTCAGCCATTGCCCTACCACCGCAATGCATAAACGAGAAGAAGATGGGGTTGTATTAGTCGACCATGATAAATGTGTGGGGTGCCGCTATTGTACATGGGCTTGTCCATACGAGGCACCTCAATTCGATGCCAGTATTGGAATGATGACTAAGTGCGACACTTGTCTTGATCTCCGTGAAAAAGGCGGGAATCCAATGTGTGTTGATTCTTGTCCTATGCGTGCGATTGAATTCGGTCTAATTAGTGAGTTACGTAAAAAATATGGCTCGAATGCAGATATTGCAGGGTTACCTAGCTCAAGTATTACCAAACCGAACCTGGTTGTCGGTACAAAAGGATAAGGAGAATTATCATGCATGAATTTCCATTGGTGGTTTTCACCTTATTTATGCAAGCTTCTGTAGGGTGTTTGCTAGTTTCATTGGTGTGCTATTTTCGTGTACTTGAAGGCGGAAATAACCGACAAAGTGTCCAGTTTATTAAACTGCCTATTTTAGCAAGTTTTATTCTGGGCTGTGTTGGGTTGTTAGGCTCACTATTTCATATGGGGAACCCGCTACACATGTTTTACACCATGTTGCATGTGTCGACCTCATGGATGAGCCGTGAAGTGTGGGCGACGGCAATTTATATGGCGCTCTTGTTTTTCAGTATTGCACTGCTATTACTTAAACAAAATGCGAATGCGCTGTTACTGTCGCTGAGTGCGTTAGCCGGTATTATCTATATGTATGCAATGTCAGCATTATACGCTAACACCTTGTTTAACCTCTGGAATGGTTTATTTACCTACGCCAGTTTCTTTGGCGCGGTGTTACTGCTTGGTGGTGTAGTTGCGGCATTATTACTGGTAGGTTCTTTACGTCGCCATGGCAAAGAAGAACAATTAAAACGTGTGGTTAAAATTGCGCTAGGCATTAGTGTTATAGGAATTTTACTCATGTTACTGGGCGCATTATCTCTACTAGGGAATATGGGAGAGCCGATTTATATGGGAATGACGCCACGTGAACTCCCTGATGGTTTAGTGAACTTAAGTATTGTTAGAATCATACTTATTGCATTAGGGGTATTGTTTGTTGGTCGTTTACTGTGTCAAAAAAATGGGCACAATGTGAATGCAACATTCGTGATGTCACTGGCAACACTCTGTATTTTTGTTGGCGAGGGAGTTGGTCGGGTAGTGTTTTTCTCACTAGGCGGTTAGTTCTTATTAGAAGCAAAATATTATTTGTTTTGCTTTTAACCATATGATGTCGTTAAGTAATATGCTCCGAGGGGAAATTTTCCCTCGGATTTTTTAGTTTTCTTCAGTGCTTTTCATTCTAAATCAAAAACAATAACCCTTTATATAATAAGGAATTAAGCTAGAGTAATTTCAAAATAAATAGTAAATTAAGTTGATTATCTGTAATGATTCTAATTATCATTATTGCTCTTAATCTCCTTTGTTACGTATCCCTTATGAATTTAAAAACTAGCAAGTTACTAATACCATTAGCAATTTCAGCTGCATTAGCGCCTTATCATGTTTTCGCTGTTGAAAATTCAAAAAATGATCAGATTACAGTTACAGGTAATTGGCTTGAAAATACTGAAGATGGTGAGGTGGTATTTAATCACCCAGGTGCTCGGACAGTAAGATCTCAACAGCAAATTAAAGAATTAGGCAGTGAAACCATTGGGGATGCTTTAAAAGGGATCCCAGGGGTGCAGGTACGCGAAAGTAATGGGACAGGGGGGAGCGATGTTTCCTTAAATGTAGGGGTACGAGGGTTAACCTCACGTCTTTCACCGCGTTCAACGATTTTACTCGATGGTATGCCACTAGCCGCTGCGCCTTATGGTCAACCTCAATTGTCGATGTCACCATTATCACTAGGTAGTATTGAATCTATTGATGTGATCCGTGGAGGGGCTTCTGTGCGTTATGGACCACAAAATGTGGGTGGTGTAATTAACTTTGTGACTAAGCCTATTCCGAAAAACTTTTCTGGGGGTGTTTCGTTACAAACTCAAGGAGCTAAAACGGGTGGGTTAAAGACATTGGTGGATGCGTCCGTAGGGGGTTCAAAAGCGGATGATTCAGCGGGAGCGCTATTGCTGTATTCAGGGTTACACGGGCAAGGCTACCGTAAAAGCAATGATAATACTGATATTGATGACCTGATTTTAAAAACCCGTTATGCCATAACAGATAACGACGAGCTACTGGCTAATTTTCATTACTATCATGCGATGTCAGGTATGCCTGGAGGGTTGACTCAAGCGCAATATAATACTGACCCCTTCCAATCAACACGGCCTTATGACCGTTTTGAAGGCAATCGACAAGATATGTCATTGAAATACAAACATGAAGAAGATGACAAGCAATTTGAGTTAATGACATGGTTTAGTAAAAGTTATCGGGGTAGTTACATAGAAAGTGACCACAAAGATAAAGCCAATGAAAGACGCTTAGTTTCTTACCCTCGCCACTATACCGCTTATGCCATTGAGCCTAGCTACTCACAATTATTCCGTTTTAATGATATTTCACACGAAGTGACAGTGGGGTATCGTTATTTAAATGAGACCGCAGACGAAAAAGCTTACCGTTCAAATTGGTACCAAGCGGGCACTCAAAGTTCGCGGCCGAGTACCAATGATTATTATCAACACACATCGGGTGGAACAGAAGCCTATGCGATTTATCTTGATGACACGATTGATGTCGGTAACTGGACTATCATTCCGGGTATTCGCTATGAAAACATTAATATTCATTTAAATGATAGCTTTAAAAACCAAAATAGAAGTAAGCGATATAGCGAACCACTTCCTGCGTTAGCCGTGATCTATCATATTGATGATGAATGGAAACTATTTGCTAATGCGAGTACGTCATTCGGCAGTTTACAGTATTTCCAGTTGAATACTAAAGGGGTAGGGAATTCCCCTGCGAATGGGTTAAGTGCAGAAAAAGCACATAACTATGAAGTGGGGACTAAATACGATAATACAGCGCTATCCCTTGAGGCGACCTTATTCTATATCGACTTTGATGACCAACTACTTTATGTTGAAAATACAACGGGTTGGACAAATCTGGGCGCCACGACTCACCAAGGTGTGGAATTGGCTGCAAGGTATAACCTGTCTGACCTGAGCGATAAATTGGAGGGTATCAGCGTATACAGCACCTATACCTACACGAAAGCGGTCAGTAAAAAAGGTGACTTTGCCCATAAAGATTTACCGTTTTATTCACGGCAGATCTTTACCGCAGGTAGCCGTTATGAAACGGGGAATTGGGTATGGAACTTAAATACCTATGCGCAATCTACCCAAGAATCGCCAGGGACATCAAGCCATTATGTAACAAAGCCCAGTGCGGATGGTCGATACGGAACAATCCCCGGTTATATGGTATGGGATGCACGAGGTGAGTACCATTTTGGTAAAAGTTTGTCTGATTTAACGCTATCAGCTGGTATTAAAAATCTTTTTGATCAAACCTATTTTACGCGTTCTACGGATAATAATTATGGTATCTATGTGGGGCAGCCAAGAACTTACTATGTTCAAGCATCTGTAAAATTTTAATAAATACAAGGCAGAACAATGATAATGAGAAAACTTATCAATATATTCGTGCTGGTTCTTGGTACGGTTAGCCTACTATTTTCAGCTAGTAGCTTATCTGCACCTATCACGGTGAAGGATATTGCGGGTAGGGACGTAACCGTCAATGCGCCAGTATCTCGAGTGATGCTGGCAGATAGCCGTGTCTTAGTTGCGCTGAATATATTACATCCACAAGAACCACTAAAAGGGATTATTGCTTGGGATGATGCGTTAATAAAAAAAGCGCCTGACCTGAGTGTGGCTTATAGCAAAAAATTCCCAGAATTAAGCAAGATCCCTGTTTTCCCAAACCCGTATACAACGGACTTTAGCGTTGAGAAAGCGTTGGTTGCACAGCCAGATTTACTCATTTTTGATATTGGCTTAAAGAGTAAGCTCACAGAAAGTGGCACTCTATCATTATTGGAAAAAAGTGGCTTACCTGTCATTTTTATCGATTTTAGACAATATCCACTGAAAAACACTTTGCCGAGTATGACGTTATTGGGCCAAGTATTTGGTGAGGAACAACAAGCGCAAGCATTTAATCAGTTTTACCAGCAAAAGTTAGACTTAATCCGTTCAAGAGTGGCTAAACTTAGTCAAGAGCAACGCCCAAGCGTATTTATTGAACGAGCCGCTGGTATCCAAGGGGAAGATTATTGCTGTAAAACGTTTGGTAATGGCAATTTTGGTGAATTTGTTGAAACCGCTGGTGGAAATAACCTCGGTTCCCAATGGTTCAGTATTGGAATGGGGGGGGAAATCAGTGAAGAACAACTGATTCACAGCAACCCAGACTACTATTTAATGACGGCAGCAGATTGGGATAACACTCGTAAAGGTAGTGCTTCTGTACCACTAGGTTATACCGGAAATAAACAAACTTCTTTGGCTAGACTGAATAAGCTAATGGATCGCCCTAAATTTCGTTCATTATCTGCTTTCAAAAACAAGCAAGTATTGGCGCTCTATCAGCAATATTATGATACGCCATTCAATATTATTGCAGTGGAAGCAATTGCAAAATTCATCCATCCGGAGCTGTTTGCAGACCTTGATCCGCAAGCGGATAGCGATTACTTACATAAAACGTTCACTGCCTTAGACGGTGATGGTGTGTTTTGGGTTCAAGCGCAATAATTATCTTCTCATGTAGCCCGCTTTAGTGCTGTTGGCAGCTAAAGCGGGCAAATAGTTTATTAGCTAATAAGAGTTTAAGCTTCGTTGATCACTGGCAAAATAATTTTTGACGGGTGCTCACTAGAAAAATGTAGGCTATTACAGGCTATTTTCCACGTTCTGTCACCTGCGATAGTTTTACCCGTATTTGTATTGAAGTCATACTTAGGGAAGTTGCTACTGGAAATATCTAATCGGATACGGTGTCCTTTTGCGAAACGATTTGCACAGGCAAAGGGCTTAATTCTCACTTCGACAATTTCATTCGGTGTTAATAATTCCTTTTTCTCATATCCATGCCGAAAACGGCAGCGAATAATGCCATCTGTAATATTCATGGCATATCCTTGTGGGTAATCGGCACTAGGTGGGTAAACATCAATAAGCTTTGCAGTAAAATCCGTATCTAAAGCATCACTACTGATCCAAAGCGACACCTCTATTTCACCGGCTAAACAGACATCTGTTTGCAATTCTTCGGTTTCGAAAACTAAGACATCACTACGTGCAGAAAGAGGTAGGTTATTTTGTTTGCTACCAAAAAATTGCGGTAATTCACGTTGGTTAAAAGCTCCTCCCCAAAATATCGGTTGGCCTGAAGTTAAGGCGCCGCCAATGGTAGGGATTGGGTGCTTAGGGTCATAACAATAGGATATTGAGGCTGTTTTAGTGTAGGGGTGAAGAGATAATTTGTTATCTGGCCACAAATAATATGCAGTTTTTTCAGTATTTGCTAAAGGCCATTGATGGCAGTTAAGCCATTTTCCACCATGCTCTATACGCCCTTGTCGGTTACGTTTACCGCTTCCACCACCCATCATAAATATCGTTACATCTTCATGATTGTTTTTGGAATTTTCATTTTTTAAGTGGGCTTCAAACCAGTTCAACCGGCAAGAAAGCCAACTTTCACTGACATTGTTATCAAATGCGGCGATATCACCGAACTCTGCGTCACCACTATGAGTGATATTGCGGTCACCATGGAGCCAAGGGCCCATGATTAATTTTTGAGGTGATTGTTTTTTAGTAACAAATGCATGATAGTTATCTAATGTTGAACTGACATAGGCATCATACCAACTGGACATGAATAATACTGGGATATCAGGTATTTGGTCATAGTAACCTTCAGCATAGATGCCTATTTTCTGCCAATAATCGGAAAAACACTCTTCCTCCCATTGTTCAAATAAATACGATTCATATTCAGGGACGTGATTCAGCAATGTTTGTCCTTGATACCATGGCATTGTTGTGAACCATTCATGGATATTTTCTTGTTCGAGTGCAGTTAAAATATCGGGAGATTGCTGGGCGAGTGGGCTTAGTTTAGCTTGTTTAAATGCCCAAGTAGCTTGTTTGAGTTCAAAAGCGCCTCCTTGACGGATCCCACATTGATAGGCGTTGGCAAATCCACCGGAATCCAGCACCATCGTGTGTAAGCCTGGTGGGTTTAGACACGCCATTGCTAATTGTGTATGCGCGGCATAAGAGAGGCCCATTGAACCTATTTTGCCATTACACCAGGGTTGTTCCATAATCCATTGTAATGTATCAAAACCATCTTCGGCTTCATTAATATATTTTGTGAACTTTCCTTCGGACTCATAGCGTCCACGGCAATCTTGATACACAACAATAAAACCATACTCATTGAAGTATTTCGCCATTTCTTGGCGTGTTATTTGCTGGCCTGATACTGTTTTTTCCGAACGAGAAGGTGCGCTCTTATCATAGGGGGTTCGCTCTATAATAACGGGAAAAGACGCAGTTGATTGAGTTTGTGGAAAGTAAGCATCGGTAGATAGCATTATTCCATCACGCATTTTTATCCGGTAATTCTTCATATCCATCTTATTAATACCCTATGGTCACGGCGATAGTCAGTAAGCCGATACTGATTGCCATAAAAATTAAAAATAGCGGTAAAATATACTTCGCCCAAGTAGTCCAACTTACGCCTGCCGTAGCTAAGAAGATTAATAACCCACTGGATGTTGGTGTGATCATGTTAGTCAGCCCATTACCCATTAAAAATGCAAAAACAGTTGTTTGAGGGGAGACACCAGAAATTTCACCAACGGGGCCTAAAATTGGCATTGTGACAGCGGCTTGCCCAGAAGTAGATGGAATGGCAATGTCTAATAATAGTTGAGAAATAAACATGCTATATGATGAAACATAAGGACCGTGATTACCGACTAATCCAACTAATTGATGAATAATGGTATCGAGAATTTTACCTTGAGAAAGAATAATTTCGACCGCAGTCGCTAACCCAATTAACACCCCTGCGATAAGGACTTTTTTCATTCCACTGACAAATGCGTTAGCAGCGGCACTTGCGGTTAAACCACTACAAAAAGTTAAAATGACACTTAAGAATAAATAGTAAGCAGATAAATCATTATTTTTCCAATGCCAGCGATTAGAGGCATAGACTAAAAATGCAACACCGATAGCTAAGACAATTAACATAAGTTTATGGCGATGGGTTAATCGTGTGGCTTGATTATGTTCTTCAACCACATAGCTTGTGAGTGTCGTTTTACGAATGCTATAGAAAACAAATAAAATTCCGAGTGTAATAAAAATAAGGTACGCCGCAATTCGCATACTTAAACCACTAAAAACTGGTAAACCAACAAGCGGTTGTGCTATAGAAAGCGCATATGGGTTGGTGATGGAGGCGAGGTATCCTACCTTAACTGCAATCGCTACAATGGCAAGCCCAATAAGTTCATTCAAGCCAACGCGTTTCACTAAGGCAATAACCATGGGAATAACTAAAAGATACTCTTTGGCTAACCCCATAAAGGTACTTCCCATGGAAAATACAATCATTAAGAAAGGGATCAACAAATAGATATTGCCTCGGGTGACGTGAAGCAATCGTTCTAACCCTGATTCTATTGCCCCTGTTTTATTGAGAATTCCAAACATTCCTCCGATGAATAGCACCATATAAATAAGCGGTGATTGTTTAACAATTCCTTCGGGGATCGCTTTAAACAGTTGAGGTAAACTGACGGGCGCGGCAGTACCTTCTGCTGATTTTTCAGTGCCTAATAATTGCTCTAACGTGATGTCTTTAGTAATAGTTTGGTAAGAGTCAGGAATGACTTTTTTGCCATCGCGCTCATATTGGCCTGAATTAACAAAATAAGTCATTAAAAAGGCAATGATAACAATAGTTAACATTACTAAAACTGGGTTCATTTGCCAGCCTGGTGGTGACGATGGAGTTTGTATGGTGTTGTTTGTTGGTTGCATGGTGTTGTCTCTTTTATTGTATTAATTATGAGTCGTAACCGAGCTGCCTTGATATGCGTAAAGCAGACAGAAGCAGTTGTTCAGTCATATCTTGTTCTTTTTCATCAGAAAAACGGCTTAGTGGTAAGCTAATGCTCAGTGAAGCAATGCATTCCCCGTGTTGTGAAAAGATAGGTGCGGCAATAGCACCGATACCTGCGGTTAATTCACCTCGGGTAATGGCAAAACCTTGTGAGCGTATGGTGGCAATTGATTTTTCAATTGAGGGATTCTTTTCAATAAAATGTGCTTGAACATCTTTAGGGGAGTAAGCCAATAGTACTCTGCCTGACGCTCCAGATCCTAACGGTCGGCGATTGCCAGCTTCACTGCGTACTTGAAGTGATTGCCCTGATGGCTTATGAAGAACTTGTAATATTTCACCGTTGTCACGTATACGCATTTGAATGTTTTCATCAAAACGTTGACGAAGTTGCTCTGCTTCAACTTCCGCGACTTGGATATAGTTTATTTGCTGGCGAGCGCAATTCCCCAAGCTTAATAATTGATGGCCTAAATGATAGGTCACTGGATTTTCATTTTTTTGCACGAAATGACGGTTTTCTAACGTGCATAATAAGCGGTATACCTTGGATTTATTCATACCAGATAAGCGTGCAAGTTCACTTAATCCAAGATTGTTTTTTTCACCTAATAGCATCAATAGCAATAAAGCATCATCAACGGCAGTGACAATATTCTCTTTCATCTCAACCTCGACTGGTTTATACAGTAAACCATTGGTTTATTTAATAAAATTAGCATGGAGAATAATAAAAAATGATTCAAGAGAGTTGTTAATAAATTGTGAGGTGAGTTAGGGTTTTAAAAAGGTTTCTGCCAGTGAAAAAAAAGAGAAATGAAATATTTATAAGATAAAACAATTGGTTACATAAAACATAAAACGAGAAAGTTTTGATGGGAACATGAATAGAAATTATTGTAAATGGAAAGCTAGTCGTCATTTATGGTGGTTATTTGGTTCACCTAGTGAAATTGATTCGTACACCAGTAATAAATAAAAGAACCTCCAGCGAAAAAATACGTCGTTTTTATTGAATTTTTAAGAGGAAAAATTCGGAAATGGTAGAGGTTATCAAAAAAGCATCGAAGGCATTTCTTAAATAATGAGCCTTATGGCAGAATGAAATTCACTTTTCTTAATGGATAACAGAGATGAAACTAGCGCTGGTCGGTTCTGGAAAAATAATCATGTCGGCCCTTGATGCTTTAATACAGGTGCAGGGGATAGAGCTAGTCGCACTGTGTGTTCGGGCGGAAAGTATTGAAAAGGGGCAGGATATTTGCCAACAATTTGGTATAGCAAAGTTATATACTGATTATCAAAAGTTGTTACAAGACCCGGATGTTGAGGTGATATACATAGGTTTGCCAAATCATTTGCATTATCAGTATACCTTTGATGCATTGATGGCTGACAAACATGTGGTATGCGAAAAACCGTTTACACCAAATTGGCAACAGTTGCAGGCGTTAATTTCCATTTCACAGACTAGGGGGCTTTTTTTGTTTGAAGCCATTACGTCTATTCATACCCCTGAATTTCATTTTATCAAGCAACATATTGATAAAATAGGTGAAATCAAAGTGATTCACGGTAATTATTCCCAATATTCAAGTCGATACAATGACTATTTGCAAGGCCGTATTCATGCCGCTTTTGACCCACAGCAAGCAGGTGGCGCTCTCTATGATATTAATCTATATAACATTTATTTGTTATCGGCCTTGATGGGAGCACCCGATAGTAGCCACTATATTTGTAATAAAGGGTTTAATGGAATTGATACATCAGGGGTACTAACGGCCCATTTTGAGCATTCAGTTGCATCGTGTGTGGGAGCGAAAGATTCGGCGAGCCCCGGTTACTTTATTATTCAAGGTACTAAAGGGCATATTTGTATCACGGGAGCCCCAAGCCTGTGCCAGTCAGTTGAGGTTTGTATTGATGGGGAATTATCCAGCGTATCTCGGAATGCAACAATCAATCATATGGTCTATGAGTTTGCATTCTTTCGTGAGCAAGTCGCCAGTAAAAACCGTGCTAAATGCGATGAATTGCTTGAATTAGCATTAATTGTCTCAAAAATATTGCATCAGTCACGAGACGATGTAGGGCTGGTATTTGAATCATAAAGACATTGGCAGCGCAATGGCTGCCATAATTTGTCAATCTAATATGAATATAAGGACGCGACTGATTTCCCCAGTTTTTCAGCAAGCTCAGATGCTGCATATCTGTCCATAACTACCTCAATATAGGCCGCATGGTTCGATAGTTCGGCCTGCTTAATCGCATTGTCTAATTCATTGCAGTTGGTAACACGCTGACAATACCAATCATTACAACCTAATGCGGCGGGAAGCTGTGCATAATTCCATTGGGGTAAGTCGTTGTAATAGGCTTCAGGGTTTTTACACAGAAGTCGTTCAATTAAATAGCCATCATTATTTAGGACGAAAACAATCGGTTTTAAACCAAAGCGGGCAAACTGGCTAATTTCTTGGGCCGTGAGTTGGTGAGAACCTTCCCCAGTCACTAAAATAACTCGCTTCTGTGGCTCCGCAATTGCTGCACCAAAGGCTGCAGGAGTAGCCCAGCCGATAGATCCCCATAATGTTTGATTGTGAAATTGTGCATTTTCAGGTAATAAAGCAAAACCTAACCCCATAGATGCTGTCCCCGTTTCTGCAATAATAATGTCGTCCTTACGGAACATTTTTTCTAGGCGAGGGTACAAATATGAGGCGGTAATTTGGCCATTTTCACCTTGCTGTGGTGATCCTAATCCTTGAGCTTTGAGCCCAACATGATTAAGTGAGGGCGCAAGTTCTTTTAATTTATCTAACACATCTTTCATCAATACATTCGGGTAGATAGCGGAACCCACTTTCACATGGTCAGAAAGAATGTTAATACAGCTTTCAGGGGCAATCGTTGCGGTGAAGCTACCGGAGTTGAAGTCCGTTAATACTGCACCGATCCCCATAACACAGTCACAACTCTCGACAAATTCTCGCAGATCAGGGTTCATTAGTTTTCCATTATAAATCCCCATATATTGAGAGTTCGATTCGCTTAATACCCCTTTATCCATAAACATGGTGGCATAAGGCAGGCCAGTTTTCTGAATAATAGCCTCAACATCAGTCGTTAAGCCGAAACGAGCCGTTAAAATCCCAGGAATAATGCAGGCTTTTGTACTCGATGTGAGCTTTTCGACAATAGCGGTAACCGCAGCTGATAATGACTTGCTATGACTTTTATTTATAGTGATAGTTTCAGGTGTTTCATCTGCTTTAATAGGCATAACAGCGTAGTCAGAAGGGAAACCTAAATAAACGGGTCGAGATTCTTGTAAAGCGGTTGTAATTAAACGTTCTGTTTCGACAATACAATTTTCAGGCGTTAAAATGGCGTGAGCACAGCTTACATGTTGGCTCATTTTATAAAATACATCGAAATCACCATTTCCTAGGGTATGGTGAACTAAACGGTGGTTTTTTTGAACTCCGCTTGCTGGCATACCAACAAGATGAAAAACGGGAAGATGTTCGGCATAAGCGCCGGCAATACCATTTAAAGCACTGAGTTCGCCGACACCAAAAGTGGTTGATAACGCCGCAGCACCTTTCACACGAGCATAACCATCCGCAGCATATGAGGCATTGAGTTCATTGCAGTTACCAATCCAGCGCATATTTTCACTTTCACATACTGCATCTTCAATAGGAAATGCGTAGTCACCAGCAACACCAAAAATATCGTGAATACCGATTTGGTAAAGTTGATCTAATACGTACTCGATAACCGTCTTATTCATCATGCTGATCTCCATTAATTGCCTAGCTAATAATTCTAAGTTGAATTATTTTTATCGTTTATTATGCTTTAAAGGAAATCACTTAAACTCATTCTATCTATAACTAAAAATCATAGGGGGCGAAATGGACATTCGTTCATTACGTTATTTTGTTGAAGTTGTGCAGCTCAATGGTTTTAGCCGCGCGGCAGAAAGTTTATTTGTCACGCAACCAGCGATTAGCCGCAGTATTAAAAAATTAGAAGATGAACTTGGTTATACTTTGCTGATTAGGGAAGTCGATGGCGTTAAATTAACAGAGGAAGGCTATATTTTATTGGCTCATGCGAAGCAAATCCTTTCACAGTTTGGCAGTATGAAAAAAGCGTTACTGGAAAGGTCAGGCCCTATATCTGGAGTACTACCCGTGGGGCTACCACCCGTGATAGCATCGACCTATTTTGCTGATATTATTATGGCTTTTAGCCAACGTTATCCACAGGTGGAACTGAAAATTCTTGAGTTGGGTACGCGCAAAATGCGTGAGGCAATGTTAAATGGCGAAGTTGAAACTGCAGCTGTGATGTTACCATTTGCAGATGACCACTTTGAAGTACACCCTTTTTCAACCGACCGATTAATACTATTGGTCAGCAATCAGCATCCACTCGCAATACGTGAATTTGTTAAATTTAGTGAAATAGCCGATGAGCCTTTTATTTTCTTTTCTGATGATTTTCTAATTAATGAACTTGTTGTTAGTGCTTGCGGTGTTTATGGTAAAAAACCCACTATTTCTGGGCGCAGTAGTCATTTAGATTTGGTGACTGCTATGGTAAGAGC
This sequence comes from Providencia sp. PROV130, assembly GCF_028482225.1. NCBI lineage: Bacteria > Pseudomonadati > Pseudomonadota > Gammaproteobacteria > Enterobacterales > Morganellaceae > Providencia > Providencia sp. PROV130. The sequence continues at coordinate 31,315 of NZ_JAMPQC010000010.1, forward strand.
CGGGGTAGGGATAACGCTACTTCCGGACAGTATGTGGCAGAACACCAGTTCAGTGGGATTATCCGTTATTCCAGTTATTGAGCCAACATTGGCTTATGACATTGCTTTAGCGACAGTAAAAAATCACCACCAAAGCCGTCGTGCACAAGCATGGCATGATTTGGCTTTGGATATGTTAAGAATAAGAAAAGAGTAAGCGAGGCTTACATAAAATTTGATACCCAATCGGGTATTTTCTTATGCAGCCTTCACGTTTTATCAGTCATTACGGATAAAATAGAATAAGCCCAAATACAGCAAAGATGGCAAGGTGCATCCAGCCTTGAATAGGGGATGTTTTCTGGCCATTAAATGAAAGCATAGTCAGTAACATGGTGATTGCGAATAAAACAATTTCCGCGTTTGAAATCCCCATAATGACTTGTTTACCGGTAATAATGCCGATAATTAATACTGCAGGCACAGTTAAACCTACGGTTGAGACAAATGCACCTTGGCAAAGGTTTATCGCTCGTTGCATTTCATTATTCATTGCCGCTTTTACTGCTGTGATTGATTCAGGCGTAAATACGATAATGGCGATCAGGACACCACCGACTGCTACTGGTGCTCCTAAAGCTTCAATTCCGTAATCAGTCACGATGGCTAAGTAATGCGCAAGTAACACAATAGGGAGTATCAGCCCAATTAACACACAAGAACGAATGATAATGGCTTTTTTGTTTGACTCAGAGTGGTTATCTTTCTTTTCGATATTATTGTCTGTCAAAACATTGTTAGCTGAAATGTATTGTTCTGGGACACTCATCAGCCCTTTAGGCGGTTGGATAAAAAACCGACGATGGCCTCGCATCTGCATCCACAAGAAAGCACCATAGATAAGTATAGTAATACCCGAAATACCAATGGCTTGCGTATAGGAATACTCCCCTTGGCTAGAGGTATAATTTGGTAGGACTAACGCTAAACCAGTCAGTAATACGATCATTGAAAGATAACTGTTTGCCCCTTGCGTATTATATTCTTGTTCACCATTTCTAGCTGAACCTGCGAGTAAGCAGATACCTACGACGAGGTTCATGATAATCATCATCACGGCGAATATTGAATCACGGCCAATGGTTGGAAAATCACCGGGACCTAGTAGAACCGAGGCAATAAGAATGACTTCAATTAAGACAATAGATAAAGTCAGGATCAGCGTTCCGTATGGCTCACCCAATTGTTCAGCAAGATGGTCAGCCTCTTTAACGACGCCGAAGGAAGCGGTTAGAATCGTAATGAACAGCAGTAAAAAAATCCAAGTTGCACTAAATGCAGAAAGGCTGTCATTAAGTAATGTTTCACCACTTAAGATAAAGAAAATGACGACTAACCAAGAGCCGATTAACCGACTCCAAGTTGTTAACGGGATGAGTGGACTATTGAAACAGAAGCGCCCCATATTGTTTTCCTTTAGAAGAAAGGGCCGTCCCTGTTGCTGATACGCACTTGAGGTCGTCCTCAAGCCGAAAGAATATTAATCGGTCATTACTATAGCATTCATCGATTATCTTGCAACTCCTGCTTGGGAATAAGCGTTATAGTCGCTGATAACATCGAAGGGGATTTTGACTCGCTTAAACACGATAAAACAGGATATTTCTATATAACAGATTACTTATTAACTAGCTATAAACATTCATTTATTAATAAAGATTGAGTGAGGTTTGAGTATTGACTTAGCTTAAAGTTTTTCTTGAATAAACAATATTTATTAAGAACTAATAATAATTACATGAGAAATTATTTTTGATTTAAATCACATATGCAGAATATTGTTCATACATTAATGAATCAAAAGCGCTATTGTTAAAAAAATGAAAATAAATTGTTTATTTTATTTGGTGGGGTGACAAATGAGCGCAGTAAAATATGATTATATTATTGTAGGTGCAGGTTCTGCCGGTTGTGTTCTTGCTGCTCGGTTGATCCAAGAGACGCAATCCAAAGTATTACTTATTGAAGCGGGCGGTAGCGATAACCACTTGTTTATTCGTATGCCAGCTGGCGTGGCGAAAATTATTGCCCAAAAAAGTTGGCCTTATGAAACTGAGCCAGAGCCTCACGCGAATAACCGTAAAATGCAAATTGCCCAAGGGAAAGTGTTGGGGGGAAGTAGTTCTGTCAATGGAATGATTTATATCCGAGGCCAAAAACAAGATTATGATAATTGGGCTCTAAATTACGGATGTGAGGGCTGGGGATACTCGGATGTATTGCCATGGTTTAAAAAGGCTGAGAGTAATGAAAGCCTGACAGGAGAATACCATGGAACAGAAGGCCCACTTCCTGTCAGTGAAAATAGATACCGGCACCCATTATCAATGGCATTTATTCGTGCAGCGCAAGAGCATGGCCTTCCTTATGTCAATGACCTTAACGGAGAAAGCCAGCAAGGAACAAGCTTTTACCAGACGACAACACATAATGGAGAAAGAGCCAGTACATCAAGAACCTATTTAAAATCAGTGGAAAAGAGTGATAAGTTGACATTAAAGCTTAGCACTCAAGTGAACCGTATCATCATTCGCGATAACCGCGCGATTGGTGTTGCCTATCAAGGAAAAAATGGCCATGAAGTTGAGGCATTCGCCAGTTGCGAAGTATTGGTCTGTTCTGGGGCGATGGGCTCTGCAAAATTATTGATGCTATCAGGGATCGGGCCAGAGGAGCATCTGTCTTCGTTGGGGATCCATACTCATGTGAATCTACCTGTTGGCAAAAATTTTCATGACCACCTACATATGTCAATTAACGTCACAACTAAGCAGCCAATAAGTTTATTCGGCGCGGACCAAGGTTTAAATGCGATTAAACACGGGGTTGAGTGGATGGCATTTCGCAGTGGACTGCTCACCTCTAACGTTTTAGAAGGTGCTGCATTTAAAGACAGCTGCAACCAAGGTCGTCCTGATGTGCAAATTCACTTTTTACCTATTTTAGATAGTTGGGATGACGTTCCTGGTGAGCCTCTGCCCGCCGCACACGGCTTTTCATTAAAGGTCGGCTACTTACAACCTAAGTCTCGAGGTGAAATTTTATTACGCAGCACAGACCCACAAGCTCCACTAAAAATTCACGCTAATTATCTTGGCTCACCTGAAGATATGGAAGGTTGCAAGCGCGCAGTTAAGTTTGGCTTAGAAGTATTGGATTCCCCTTCATTACAAGCGCTAAGCAAAGAAGTTTTAATGCCACCCGCTTCTGTACGTCATGATGACGCTCAACTTGAAGAGTTTGTCCGAAATTTTTGTAAAACAGTTTACCATCCTGTGGGAACTTGCCGTATGGGAATGGATACCACAACATCAGTGACTGATTTGCGGTTACGTGTACATGGTATTGAAAACTTACGTGTCGTGGACTGTTCTGTAATGCCTGAAATTCCAAGTGGCAATACCAACGCACCAACGATAATGATTGCAGAACGCGCCGCAGCGATGATTATGGAAGATAGAAACACAAATTAACCTTGTGATAGGCTAATATAAAAAAACAGCATAAAACCAAGGTAACACCTGAGCTTTATGCTGTTTCAATAAACTTACGGTACGTTATAGACCAAGCTGATGTTAATTACTACACATTAAACAAGAAGTTCAGCACATCGCCGTCTTTAACGATGTAATCTTTACCTTCTGCGCGCATTTTACCGGCTTCTTTTGCGCCTTGCTCACCACGGTACTGGATAAAATCATCGAATGCGATGGTTTGCGCGCGAATAAAGCCTTTTTCGAAGTCAGTATGGATTTTACCTGCGGCTTGTGGTGCCGTTGCACCGACAGGGATAGTCCATGCACGCACTTCTTTAACCCCAGCAGTAAAATAAGTTTGCAGGTTTAATAACTGATAGCCGGCACGAATAACACGGTTAAGACCCGGTTCTTCAATACCTAAATCAGCCATAAACTCATCGCGCTCTTCGTCTTCAAGTTCTGCAATATCAGACTCAATCGCTGCACAGACGGGAACAACTACAGAGCCTTCGGCTTCTGCAATTTTATACACCACATCTAAGAAGGGATTATTTTCAAAACCATCTTCATTAACGTTAGCAATGTACATCGTTGGCTTTAATGTTAAGAAGCTCAAGTAGCGGATAGCGGCTTTATCTTCATTAGATAACTCTAATGTGCGCAACATACCGGCTTGCTCTAGGTGCGGCAAACATTTTTCTAATGCTTCTAATTCTGCTTTTGCGTCTTTATCGCCACCTTTTGCGCGTTTTTGGACACGATGGATAGCGCGCTCACAGGTATCAAGGTCAGCAAGTGCTAATTCAGTATTAATGACTTCAATATCTGCAGCAGGGTCAACTTGGCCTGCAACGTGAATGATATTGTCATTTTCAAAACAACGAACAACGTGACCAATGGCTTCGGTTTCACGGATATTCGTTAAAAATTGGTTACCTAGGCCTTCACCTTTAGATGCCCCTTTGACTAAGCCTGCGATATCCACGAACTCCATCGTAGTTGGTAAAATACGCTGTGGCTTCACAATTTCAGCTAATTGATCAAGACGTGGGTCTGGCATTGGCACAACACCCGTGTTTGGTTCAATTGTACAGAAAGGGAAGTTGGCTGCTTCGATGCCGGCTTTGGTCAATGCATTAAACAGAGTGGATTTACCCACGTTAGGCAGACCAACGATACCGCATTTAAAACCCATATGTTTCTCACCTTAATAGCGAGGGGCAGACATACGCTGCACCCAATGTTTAGAAATTGGCGCTGATTATACACAAAAAGTCGATTCGGATGAAATGAACTCTTATACCGTTGCTTTAAAGCCATGCAAGCGGTTTATTGCTTTGTCCATACCATCAGCTAGTAGAATGTCAGTACACCTGACCGCTTCATCAATCGCATCATCAATGAGTTTTTGCTCAGATAACGGGGGTTTACCCAAAACAAAGCCAACGACTTTGTTTTTATCACCCGGATGGCCAATACCAATGCGTAAACGATAAAAATTCGGGTTATTGGCGAATTTACTTTGAATGTCTTTCAACCCATTGTGGCCGCCATTACTGCCCCCTAATTTCATTTTAGCTACACCGGGGGGTAAATCGAGTTCATCATGGGCGACTAAAATTTCATCGAGATTGATGCGATAAAAATTGGCTATAGCGGCAACTGATTTACCACTTAGGTTCATAAATGTGGTTGGAACCAGCAGGCGGATGTCATTACCACCCATATTAATACGTGCGGTATAACCAAAAAACTTCGCTTCTTCTTTCAATGGCTGATTATGGCGCTCAGCCAGTAAATCAACATACCATGCACCTGCATTATGGCGCGTTTGTGCATATTCAGCACCCGGATTGGCAAGTCCAACAATTAACTTAATTTTGCTCACGGTGGTGATTTCACTATCAGTTATGAAAAATAATGTCCTAGTTTACCTTGTGAAATGCAGGATGTACAAAATTGTGATGGATAAAGTAACTATGTTTATAATTGCTGAGTAAACTATTCGGATTTTCTGATTTCTTGATAAAAAGCATTTTTTGTACAGATATTCTTGCTAACTTCCTTCCTTGTGATGTCTATCGCAAAAAATTTTACTTAATGCACTATAATCATTACATAAATATAAAGTATGACCGAATTTATTTACACATGCTTGCTTATCAGTTTACTGGTACTGGAGGTATATATGAAACGGAAAAGCGCTCACCTTCTAGGTAATATCTTCATGGGAATCGGAATGGTGTTGATGATCGGAAGTATCGGTGTCAACTTATTCTCTCATATCGTTAACTTAGGCCTTTCAGAACTCATCACGAACGGTTCCTTATTCGGCATTTTTATCGGTGCGATGGTATGGTTAGTCGGTGCTAGGATCGGCGGCCGTGAAAAAGTTGCAGACCGTTACTGGCAATTGAAACAACAATATCATTCACGCAGAGACAATCACCGCTATCCATAAATAGTCTAGAGCAATTAATTGCTGATAATGGTGAACTAGTTTGATAATTAGGCATTAATAAGAGTGAAATTCCAAAGAATTTTGCTCTTTTGTCGTGAATATTGTTCGTTATTTTAGATGGCTATTTTTGTCGTTTCATAATGTGAAGTCACTACTATGATCGGCGATAAAATATAAAAATAAGCACCAGTGGTTTTTTCCCTGCCAAAATCATAAAGCCCCTGCAAATGATATTGCAGGGGCTTATATTTTTTATTGTGACTTTTTCATCACGGTTGAACGCTAAAACCCAATATTGGAGAATTAGTGCTCAAACATTGCTGAAATTGACTCTTCGTTGCTAATACGACGGATAGCTTCAGCTAACATACCTGAAAGCGTTAAAGTGCGAACATTGCTCAGCGCTTTGATTTCAGGAGAAAGAGGAATAGTGTCACAAACAATGACTTCATCAATGACTGAATTTTTGATGTTGTCTACAGCATTACCTGAGAAAATCGGGTGTGTTGCGTATGCAAATACACGTTTCGCACCACGTTCTTTCAGTGCTTCAGCTGCTTTACACAGAGTACCACCGGTATCAATCATATCGTCCACTAAGATGCAATCACGACCTGAAACATCACCAATGATATGCATGACTTGAGAAACGTTCGCACGTGGGCGGCGTTTGTCAATAATGGCCATATCAGTGTCATTCAGGAGTTTTGCGATAGCTCTAGCACGTACCACGCCGCCGATGTCTGGAGATACAACGATTGGGTTTTCCAAATTCTTCTGTAACATATCTTCCAGAAGAATAGGGCTACCAAATACATTATCCACAGGAACATCAAAGAAGCCCTGGATCTGCTCTGCGTGTAAATCGACAGTGAGTACACGGTCTACACCTACACTTGACAGAAAATCGGCAACAACTTTAGCGGTGATTGGTACACGGGCAGAACGTACGCGACGATCCTGTCTTGCATAACCGAAGTAAGGGATAACAGCGGTAATACGACCAGCAGATGCACGGCGTAGGGCATCGACCATAACAACCAGTTCCATCAGGTTATCGTTGGTTGGTGCACAAGTTGACTGGATGATAAAAATATCACCACCGCGAACATTTTCATTAATTTGAACACTGACTTCGCCGTCGCTAAAACGACCAACAGCCGCGTCTCCAAGATTAGTGTAAAGGCGGTTAGCAACACGTTGTGCTAGTTCCGGTGTAGCGTTACCAGCAAAAAGCTTCATATCGGGCACGAGAAAAACCTCAGGCTTGCGTCCAGAGAGATATTGTTGACCAACAGCGACAAGGCTTATTGGTGCAATACACGGGTTATCCCAGCGCGGAACTTGTGCAGTGGGGAAACGTTAACGCCTTGAGCGACGAACCCTTGCACCCACGATGGGGCTTTATTTAACACCTGCAGGGCATCCGCTTGTGTTTCAAATTCAGAAAAAACACATGCGCCTGTTCCTGTAAGGCGAGACGGAGCATATTCTAACAGCCAAGAAACAAGCTGTTCAACCTCACGAAAACGTTTTCTTGCGATTGGTTCGCAGTCATTTGCGTACGGAGCCAGTAATAATGCGGCTAGGGAGCGTTTTGGAGAATTTCGATTTAATTGTGGATCTGTGAAGATCATCGGGGTTGATATTTCAATTCCGGGATGAGCCACCAGATACCATTTCTCTTTAGGGGAAGCTTTGGTTAAAATGTCACCAACCCCTTCGGCGAAAGCAGCATGCCCACGAACAAACACAGGAACATCTGCTCCTAATGATGCGCCTAATTGCGCAAGGACTTCATCAGAAACCTGTGTTTTCCAGTGTTCGTTAAGCGCAATTAAGGTGGTTGCTGCGTTTGATGAGCCTCCACCAATACCTCCGCCCATCGGTAATATTTTATGAATACCGACATCGGCACCTAGTGGGCCACTGTGTTGCAACGTATCACGGCAATAGGATTGTAATAATCTAGCAGCCCGTAAAATTAGGTTTTTTTCGGGGGGAACCCCTTGCATATCCGTCAATAAATTCAACTGGTCGTCATCACGTGTTGTGATAGTGATTTCATCGCCATAATCGACAAATTGAAATAGAGTTTGTAACTCGTGATAGCCATCAGGGCGTTGGCCGGTGATGTACAAAAAAAGATTTAATTTTGCCGGAGAAGGCCATGTTAACGTCATTTCTTCAGTGTCCAACTATCCATTTTCAATTTGATAAGTCTATCACCTTGGAGTAACTCGAGATAGTTTGGCAGCATTGGTGTTGTTTTGCTGTCATAGGAAATATAGTTGAGCTGCCATGTTTCACCATTACTTTTAAACGTAACACTTTTTAGCAGGTGGTTTTCATCTAAGGTGAAGTCTGTTGCACGTCCGGGCGAACCTGTTAACCAAGCGGTTAGGTCATCAATTGGGATTTCCATACCAGTGAGCTGATAAATCAACTCGCTCGGCACGTCACTCATATGGGTTTGACCATCTTTGGTAGTTAATCGAGCTAAATCAGGTTCAACGGTAAGTTCAAGCTCACGGCTACCTAATGGGTTGGTTAACAATAAACGGTATTTTTCCGGTGTATATTGTTGCCAGAAAAACTTAGCGTACGTTTTTGTTTCTCCTCCGTTATAGGCAAAGGAGCCTCGTGTTTGGTAGTCACGTAGCTGACTTAATTCTTGTTGATGTGCTTTCCACTTAGCATCCGATGCGGAGCTGGTTCCTTTCGTGGTTGTTTGTGACGTTGTCACGCAAGCAGTTAGCAAGACGCATGAAAGTGGTAAGAGGCGAAAAAAGTGCTTATTTATGTGCATAAACGGTAAAGCTTGAGTTAATTGCATATCAAATCTCAAAGTTGTATTGGGCGCTGATAGCAGTCTCTATTGAGTTACTTGCATTTAAAGAGGTTTAGTTTAGCGCGATATGGCTATCTGAGTCATCTATTGCACTCGATGATATACCTAACCGATAAAAATCTGTAAGTGATTTACTGTTTGTATACAAATAACATAGTGCATTGACAGCGGGAATGGTTTTCTAAAGTGGCTATTAAACCAATCCAAGCTCGTCACCATTTGCTTTCTGTGCGAAATAATTGCATCCTCTATGCATCTTATTGCAGTTAATTTATCATTGTTAATAATGATATGGCTGATAATCAGTTTTATATAGTATAAATAAACGATAAAATTACGATCAGTTTTGACTGATAAAATCGCCATTACGTCTGTTATTTCGGTTTATTTTTTGGCGTGGGTCATCTTTCTGAAGGATAGGCTTATGCAAACCGTAGAAAGAGAGACGCGGATCATCTACAATAGAACAATATAAATAACAGTCATGCTAATTGGTAGGAAATACCCATCGAGCATAACTGAAAATAATTAGCACTGTAAGCAATGTGAGCAAGTCGTAAAGCATAATGACCTTATTAGCCTTAGGCATCAACCATAAAACAGCACCAGTAGCCCTGCGTGAGCGGGTGGCTTTTGGTCCTGAAAAAATTGACCATGCACTTGAGGAACTTCTCAAACAGCCTCAAGTGAATGGTGGCGTTGTGCTGTCTACCTGTAATAGAACTGAGCTTTATTTGAGCCTTGAATCGCAAGAACGAGCTCAAGAACAGCTAGTAAAATGGCTGTGTGATTTTCATGGTATAACCCAAAAAGATTTACAGCCGAGCCTCTATTGGCACCAAGACGACCGCGCGGTTAGTCACCTAATGCGTGTCGCTAGTGGCTTGGATTCACTTGTTTTGGGTGAACCACAAATATTAGGGCAAGTCAAAAAGGCGTTTGCGCTTTCACAAGGTAACCACTCGTTATCGAGCGAACTTGAGCGTCTTTTCCAGAAATCGTTTTCTGTTGCAAAACGTGTGCGCACAGAAACCGATATTGGTGCGAATGCAGTTTCTGTCGCATTTGCAGCTTGTACACTTGCTCGCCAAATATTTGAATCACTCAAACATTTAAACATCTTGTTAGTGGGTGCAGGGGAAACAATTGAGCTTGTGGCGCGTCATTTACGTGAACATGGCGTACAAAAAATGATGATAGCTAACCGAACACGTGAACGTGCGGAGTTATTGGCCAATGAGGTCAATGCACAAGTCATTTCGTTATCGGATATTGATAACCGCTTAGCGGAAGCAGATATTGTCATTAGCTCAACGGCGAGTCCTTTACCCATCATAGGGAAAGGGATGGTCGAACGAGCAATGAAAATACGTCGTAGTAAGCCGATGTTATTAATTGATATTGCCGTTCCTCGAGATATCGAACAAGATGTTGAAAAATTAAGAGATGTTTATCTCTATACTGTGGATGATTTGCAGTCTATCATTGCACAGAACCTTGCTCAGCGAAAAGCCGCAGCCGTTGAAGCTGAATATATTGTTGAGCAAGAAAGTAGCCACTTTATGGATTGGTTGCGCTCACAAGCGGCAGTGTCTACAATTCGCGATTATAGAGAACAAGCTGAGGCCATTCGGGCAAACATGGCTGAAAAAGCGTTGACCGCTATCCGTCAAGGCGCAGACCCTGAGCAAGTGATCATGCAATTATCGCAACAATTAACCAACCGCCTTATTCACGCTCCAACCAAATCTTTGCAGCAAGCTGCAGGTAATGGGGATGTCGAGCGTCTAAATCTACTTAGGGACAGCCTAGGGCTGGACCATCAATAACCACATTTTAATCATAGGTCTTATATAACGAATGAAGCCTTCTATTGTCGCAAAACTAGAAGCATTACAAGAACGCTACGAAGAAATTGAAGCGCACCTTGCTGATGCAGGTGTAATTGCCGATCAAGACCGTTTTCGTGCTTTATCAAAAGAATATGCCCAATTATCTGATGTCGCTAAATGCTTTAGTGCATGGCGCACAGTACAGGATGACATAGAAACAGCTGAAATGTTGTTAGACGATCCTGAAATGAAAGAAATGGCTCAAGAAGAGCTTAAAGAAGCCAAAGGGCGCAATGAAGAGCTCGAACAGCAATTACAATTGTTGCTGCTTCCGAAAGATCCTGATGATGAATATAACTGTTTCGTTGAAATCCGTGCGGGTGCCGGGGGAGACGAAGCGGCAATTTTTGCGGGTGATCTATTCCGTATGTATAGCCGTTATGCAGAAAACAACCGCTGGCGCGTTGAATTAATGAGCACGAGCGATGGCGAACATGGCGGTTTTAAAGAAGTCATCGCGAAAATTTCCGGTGATAGCGTTTATGGTCGCTTAAAATTTGAGTCAGGTGGTCACCGTGTTCAACGTGTTCCCGAAACGGAATCTCAAGGCCGTATTCATACATCCGCTTGTACTGTAGCGATTTTACCTGAACTGCCAGAAGCTGAATTACCTGAGATCAGCCCTGCGGATTTACGTATTGATACTTTCCGCTCATCGGGTGCGGGTGGGCAGCACGTTAACACCACAGATTCAGCAATACGTATTACCCATATTCCGACAGGCATTGTTGTTGAGTGCCAAGATGAACGTTCGCAGCATAAAAATAAAGCAAAAGCGATGTCTGTATTAGGTGCGCGTATTCGCCAAGCCGAAATGGATAAGCGCCAAGCCGCAGAAGCATCTGAGCGTCGTAATCTGCTAGGTTCTGGTGACCGTTCTGACCGTATTCGTACCTATAATTTTCCACAAGGCCGAGTGACTGACCACCGTATTAACTTAACGTTATATCGTTTGGATGAAGTGATGGAAGGGAAATTGGATTCACTTATCCAACCTATCATCAATGAATACCAGGCAGACCAACTTTCTGCGTTGTCTGAGCAGGAATAATGCAGTATATCGAATGGGTCAAGCAGGCAGTCAACAGGCTGTCTGCAAGTGACAGCGCGAAGCGAGATGCTGAAATTTTACTGGAACATGTCACAGGCCGCAGCCGTACCTATCTTTTTGCATTTGGTGAGACAGAACTCAACGCCGAAGAATTCCAACAAGCTGAATTACTTTTGCAACGCCGTGAGAAAGGTGAGCCTATTGCCTATATTATCGGTGAACGTGAGTTCTGGTCCCTTCCTCTTTACGTCTCTCCTGCGACATTAATACCTCGGCCAGATACCGAATGCATTGTTGAACAAGCCTTATCTAGGTTAACAGAGCAAAAAAATCAAATTTTAGATTTAGGTACTGGGACTGGGGCAATTGCACTAGCCTTGGCATCTGAAATGCCGCAAAGTCAGGTTATCGGTGTTGATTTTAACCCTGATGCAGTTGTTTTAGCACAACGAAATCAGCAGCGCTTGAATATTTCAAATGTCAATTTTATACAAAGTAATTGGTTTGCTTCACTATCAATTCAACAATTTGATATGATTATCAGTAATCCACCCTATATTGATGAAAATGATACGCATCTCAGCGAAGGTGATGTGCGATTTGAGCCGTTAACCGCTCTAGTGGCTAAGGATGAAGGCTTAGCTGATTTAATGCATATCATTCAAGAGTCTAAAAAATATCTTAAAAATCAAGGGTGGTTGCTTCTTGAGCATGGCTGGACACAAGGTCTTGCGGTGCGTGATTTATTTGAAGTACATGGGTACACCAAAATTGAGACCTGTCTTGATTATGGTGGAAGAGAGCGAATTTCACTCGGTCAATGGAATGGTTAAGTGGCATAGCAGTGGGAATGTAATGAAAACCATAGCGAATATAGAATTTAATCAACTCCCTTTAAGTGAAGGGATCATGACTGTTTCACAATGTATCCGTCATGATTTCCCGCTGATGAAAGTGCAAGCTCAGTTAGATAGCTTAGTCTCATCAGCCAAGTCTCGTATCGATTTAACCGCTGATAACGAAACAAAAATTCAGCAATTGGCCTCACTTTTTTATCAAGAGTGGTCGTTTGGCGCAGCTGAAGGGATCTATTTGTTATCGGATATGCTGTGGCTAGACAAAGTATTGTCATCTAAACAAGGTACGCCAGTGACACTCGGTGCTATTTTTTTATATATTGCCGAACGCCTTGATATTGCGATTTATCCCGCTATTTTCCCTACTCAATTATTATTTATTAGTGAAAGAAATGATGGCAGCCAATGGGTAATTAACCCTGTAAATGGTGAGTCTTTATCATTGCACACGTTAAATTTGTGGCTCAAAGGAACCGTTGATCCTTTTTCTGAGTTTTACTACGACCAACTTGAGGTAGCAGAAAACAGCATTGTTATTCGTAAAATTTTTGACACGCTCAAAGCTGCATTAATGGAAGAAAAAAAGATGGAGTTAGCGTTACGGGTTTGTGAAACGCTTTTGACTCTTGATCCTGAAGACCCTTACGAAATTCGTGACAGAGGGTTAATTCTTGCGCATTTAGATTGTAATCATGTGGCATTGAGCGATCTCAATTATTTTATTGAACATTGCCCAGAAGACCCAGTCTCTGAAATGATTAAAATACAAATTTATTCGCTGGATAACCATCCAGTCGTATTACATTAATTAACATACAGGCCAATTTTCCTGTTTCAATATTAAAGGTAAGAGTATGCAACAGAAAGTAGTCAATATTGGTGATATCAATGTCGCGAACGACTTGCCGTTTGTGTTATTTGGTGGGATGAATGTATTAGAATCCCGCGATATGGCGATGAAAGTGTGTGAGCATTATGTCACAGTGACACAAAAGTTGGGGATCCCTTACGTATTTAAAGCGTCATTTGATAAAGCTAACCGCTCATCAATTCACTCTTACCGTGGTCCAGGTCTTGAAGAAGGAATGAAAATATTCCAAGAGCTGAAACAAACATTTGGCGTAAAAATCATTACGGATGTTCATGAGCCAGCACAAGCTGCCCCTGTTGCCGAAGTTGTTGATGTCATTCAATTACCAGCGTTCTTAGCCCGTCAAACGGACTTAGTTGCAGCAATGGCTAAAACAGATGCGGTAATTAATATCAAAAAACCTCAGTTTATCAGCCCAGGACAAATGGGAAATATCGTTGAGAAATTTATCGAAGGTGGTAACGATAAAATTATTCTTTGCGACCGCGGTGCAAACTTTGGTTATGACAACCTAGTTGTTGATATGCTTGGCTTTAATGTCATGGTTCAAGCATCAAAAGGCTGTCCTGTCATTTTCGACGTAACCCACGCATTGCAATGCCGCGACCCATTTGGTGCAGCATCTGGTGGCCGCCGTGGTCAAGTTGCTGAGCTGGCAAGAGCGGGAATGGCGGTTGGGATCGCAGGGTTATTTCTTGAAGCCCATCCAGACCCAGACAACGCGCGTTGCGATGGTCCATCAGCATTACCATTAGATAAGCTAGAGCCATTCTTAAAACAAATGAAAGCAATCGACGAAGTTGTAAAAAGCTTCCCTGAGTTAGATACAAGTCGCTAAGTTAGGCGGTTTATGCAACTCACTGAAGTCGTTTCTATGTTCGGCGCTGATTTACAGCGCCGATATGGTGAAAAAATTTATAAAATTACCTTACATGGTGGTTTTAATTGCCCAAACCGTGATGGCACCCTTGGGCGAGGCGGCTGCACCTTCTGTAATGTGGCTTCTTTTGCCGATGAAAGCCAATCATCTCAAACCATCGATGAACAAATTCACCAACAAATTACCCGAATTTCCCGCGCAAAACGTTATTTAGCTTATTTCCAAGCCTATACCAGTACCTACGCAGAAGTGAGTCTGCTAAAGCAGCTCTATGAAGACGCTTTACAACAGGCTGATATTATTGGCTTGTGTGTTGGAACGCGCCCTGATTGTGTTCCTGATGCGGTATTATCTTTATTGAGTTGTTACCAACAACAAGGTTATGAAATATGGCTTGAGCTAGGTTTACAAAGTGCTCATGATAAAACGCTACATCGTATTAATCGCGGCCATGGTTTTGATGCATACCAACAAACAACGCAAAAAGCGCGTAGCCTTGGATTAAAAGTTTGTACGCATTTGATTTGTGGGCTACCCGGTGAAAATGCCCAAATGAATATGCAAACATTGGATAAAGTACTTGAGTGTGGAACGGATGGCATCAAACTTCACCCGCTACATATTGTTGAAGGTAGTGTAATGGCAAAAAGTTGGCGAGCAGGGCGCTTGGCAACACTTTCTCTTGATGAATATACCCAAATTGCCGGTGAAATGGTGCGTCATACTCCAACTGACATTGTCTACCACCGTATTAGTGCCAGTGCCAGAAAACCGACGTTACTCGCCCCGAGCTGGTGTGAAAACCATTGGGTAGGAATGAATAACTTATATCAATACTTCTTAAAATGGGGAGGCCAAGGCTCTGCGCTTTGACTTCTTTAATGAGAACAATTATGAAACCAAACTTTTTTAAAGCTATTATCGTTTCATCCCTAATTACGTTTTCTTTTCAAGCTATCGCTCAACTTGATATTACCCCTGAAGATAAACAAAAATTTGTACAAACTCACCAAAAAGCAACGAAGAAAGATGCCCTTGCTCAGTATCAGCTGGCCCAAATGTATTTTTCCGGTTTAGGTGTTCTACAAAATCTTAATAGTGCGCGTTTATGGGCAAACGAATCCGCAAAAAATGGTAATGCAGATGGTTATGCGTTATTGGCGGATATCAATCTATTAAGTGATAGTTACTTTTCACAGGAATTGGTTGATGCGCGTAAATACGCGATTAAAGCGGTTGAAATGGGCAGCACACGCGGAAAAATCAGTTTAGCAGAGTCATTGATAAACCCAATTGCAGGTAAAACGGACTATCAACAGTCTATAGAACTTCTAAATGAAGTTAATGCGTTAAATAACCCAGACTATTTTATTGCTCCAATTTTGCTTGGTGTTATCTACCTAGATGGCCAAGGCGTCGCAAAAGATGAAAAGCAAGCACAACAATGGTTTGATAAGGCAAATGAGATGACTTATCCAGGGTATGCAGAATGGATGGCAGCATTTAGATTTTCTGAAGATAACACAGGAACGGTGGCTATCGACCCAGTAAAAGCAAAAAAATTAAGGGCAATAGCCTGCGAAAAAGGGAAAGAAGCAGGGAATGAGATGTTTTGCTTCAATGAGTAACAGTTAAACCGCCATGTAAAAATAACATGGCGGTTTAGTTAAGGGACTTAAATTAAGACGCTGTTGTTGCCTTTTCTGTGTCGATAGAACCCGCCTGTTCGATAGCCTTAACAGCTTCAAGTGCATGATCCATTGAATTATAAAAACTTAACACGCCTTCAATCGGTGTAACTTTTGCTCTTGCCAACGTTTTTAATGGCTGGAACGGAATGTCACAAACTAAGACATGGGTATCTTTGCGTACGGCATCGATGAATTTTTCGAAAGCTTCTAAGCCACCCGCATCTAAGACCGGTACTGCGTCCCATTGCATAATGATGGTTTCATAACCGGCGCTTTTGACACGTAATTCATCAAAAATACGCTCAGCAGCAGCGAAAAATAATGGGCCATTTATTCTTACGACTAAACGGCTTCGCTCTTCATCTGTTTCCGCTAGTTGTGTTGAACGCGTCATATTGGCAATTCGTCGCATAAACAATAATGACGCGAGAACAATCCCGACAGTGATAGCAATAACCATATCGAATAGAACGGTTAGAGACATACATAGTACTAATACAATAATGTCATCTTTTGGCGCGCGTTTAATCAAATAAACGACTTTACCCGCCGCACTCATGTTCCAAGCTACAATCAATAATAATGCAGACATGGCGGCTAATGGCAAATAAGAGAGCATTGGAGCCAGAACCAATAATGTGAGTATCACCAATATTGAGTGAATAATGGCAGAAATGGGCGATGTTGCGCCTGCGCGGACGTTAGCCGCAGAACGAGCTATTGCGGCAGTTGCGGTGATACCACCAAAAAAAGGTGCTGCAATGTTCCCCACTCCTTGGCCAATAAGTTCGCTATTGGAATGGTGTTTGGTTCCCGTCATGTTGTCCAATACTACGGCACATAGTAGTGATTCAATCGCACCAAGCACTGCCATAGAAAATGCAGCAGGCATTAATGCGGTGATCATCGCCCAGTTAATTGGCGCACTTCCGGGGAGCTCCCACGGCAAAACAAACTGCGGTAGGATAGGGGGAATGCCATTACCTTCAGAGCCATCAGGCAATAAATAGCTAAATTCAGAACCAATAGTCGCGACTTCCATGCCAAATAATGAAAGCACCCACATGACTAAAGTCCCGACAATAAGGGCAGGTAAATGGCCGGGAAATCTTAATTTTAATTTAGGCCAGAAGATAAGTACCAAAAGAGTTGAAAGCCCAATTAGTGTATCGCTGTATTGAAACGTGGGGAATGTATTACCAATAGCAATTAGCTTATCAACATAGTTTTCTGGGACATGCTCCATTTGCAAACCAAAGAAATCTTTAATTTGCATTGTGGCAATGGTGATGGCAATACCGGAAGTGAAGCCTAATGTAACAGATACAGGGATATATTCGATGAATTTACCGAACCGAGCAAAGCCCATCGCAAGCAGGATAACCCCTGACATCATTGTCGCAACCAGCAACCCGCTGAGCCCAAATTGCTGTGAAACAGGGTAGAGGATCACTACAAATGCAGCTGTGGGGCCAGAAACGCTATAGCGAGACCCACCTGTTATCGCAATGACGATCCCTGCAATAGCCGCGGTATATAGCCCATATTGCGGCGGAACACCACTTGCAATAGCCAAAGCCATTGCGAGCGGAATAGCGATAATACCCACGGTAATACCCGCAATTAAATCTTTAATAAAGCGAGTAGCTGTATATTTTTCTTTCCAACAAGAATCTATTAGCGCACTAAAAGGGCGCAACCTATTAATTTTTTTTGTACTCATTATACCCTACCAAATAACAGGGTGAAAAATAAACGAAAGATGTACCTATAAGGATACGCTTAGCAATCTGAAAAAAATCTGTTATGTATCAATGAATCTGCAATTATCATAACGTTTTCAGTAACAAAAGTAAAAAACCGTTATATTATAAAGAAAAACAGTTAGAATACATTTTATATAACTGCTTTTTAGTTTTAGGCTGCATATATGTAATAGCAATTTTATTTTTTGAACGGTAAATAATAGTATTGATTAATACTTAATCAATCAACTTGCTATTATTGCTAGTAATAACCCTATCCATTGCACGAGTATTAACCCAAGTGCATGAGTAAAAAGACGTTTAGTCCCTGACCACCTTTGCTGCATCGTGTGATGTTTGATTTTGTTTGGAAATAAAAAATTTAATGCATTATCAAAATGTTCTGTTTCATTATGTGTGTAGATAATTTTAAAAAAATGGTTATCGAGCCATAGGCGATATATATAATACTGGCAAACTATAAATATAATTATATTGATGAATAAAATATATTTAGGGTAATTAGAATAGAAATACAAAGCGAATTGACAAAATAATGCCAATACAGACCCAGTCGCAAAATAACGCCAACTATGAGTTAAAATAGTGATAACTTCACCTTGTTGTTTATTCATCAATGTATTCATTATTCACTCGACTTAGATGGTAATCGGCATACCAATTATTCAGTTGTTGTATCGTTGCTGCATTTAAAATCACTTGTGGGCGAGCTTGTTCAACTAATGCTACGGCTTCTTCTATGTTTTTAGCATCGCCATGATGTACCAACCATGCAACAGCAACAGTCGCACTTCGTGAATAACCTAATTTGCAATGAATGTATACCGCCCCATGTTTTACCAGTGCATCCATAGTATGGACTGACTTTTCGATATCTTCCGCGCTTAGTGGTAACAAATCAATTTGCGGTTGGCTACAATATTTAAGCCCTTTGCTGTAAGAATTGCGAGGCCATTCGCAAGTCATATCTAACACAGCTTGAGTTTGCAAAGCGTAAAGTGGGCGCCCTCCCAAAACAATGTGTTTATTCACAATACTGGGTTGTGCGCAGTGCTTAGCAAAGTAATGATAGGTTCCCCAAGCAATCAGCCGGTATGGTAGTAATAAAATAGCGGCAGAAGGGGAAATATTCCCTTCCGGTGTTTTTTGGAAAACGCTAGCACCAGCGCCTAAATAACCAAGGGTAATAAAAAAGAGAGCGATAGCGGGCCATAACAGTAACCAAGCGAATCCTTGGAAGATAAACGCAAGAATAAAGCAAACAAGAGAACCTATGCCATAATTTTTGCTCATTTTAAAACTGCGAGGTGACCCCGTGTAATGCCATTGCCAGTGAGTTTGTATAGGAAGTAAATAACTAATTAATAAGCCAACGGCAAAGCCGGTGACGACATCAATAAAGTGGTGCTGCCAAGTCGTCAATACGGACAGGAGAATGAGTATCGACCAACTATTAAGCAACCAGCGCCATTTTGTTGGTGTATGTGCTCGAAAACGTAACCATAAGATCCACAATAAAATAATATGTAATGAAGGAGCTTGGTTAAAGGGGAGGTCAAATAGCTCTAGGCTGTCAAACATCCAGCCAAATAGGCCATCAGTACTTGGTCGAGGGAAACTAAACTTAAGTGGAAATAGCAAAAAACCAATACAAGCGACAATCGAAGCCGTGATGAGCCGTAAGCCATGGATCATTTGTTCTTTACGGGTTGTGCAAATAAATAAAGATAACCCATAAAAAAGATCAATGCTCCAATAGGGAATGATAGACCAAGGGAGAAATGGAATATGGGTTTCCCAAGAAAAAACGATAGAAGGAACCTGATTTAACGTTGCGGTATACGTATTGACTTGGCCATAAGTTAGGAAGAAAAAAGGTGCTAGAAAAACTAGCCATAGCAAACCAGAGCGTATTATTTGGCGTCGAGATACAGCCTGTTGAGGTTTGCGAGTTGCGGTTATCATCCTTTATCCTATTCCTTTAAATGGCAACGAACTGGCGGTGATATCAGTAAATGATTAGGGAAACAAATAACGCTAAGCAGCATAGGTGCTTTGCGGGCAATAAACAATGGCTATCACCTAAAGTTGAAGTTAGTGATTGATGTCAACAATGTGGCATCAATCACAATGCGAGATAAATAGGCTAACGTCGTCTAGCTATGGATACGCTGAATATGCCCCAGTTATCAATTGATTGGTTTAGTTTTTCAAAGCCCGCTTCTTCAACTAAAGTATCCATTTCGCCTTGGCTACGACAACGCATAACCCATGCTTGGCCACCTTGGTGGCTTGGTAGTACCCGAGCAATCATTTCAACTTGAGGGTGCCATGGCTGGCAAGTATAAATTAATAGCCCGCCAGATGGGATAGCTCGAGAAAGTCCATTTAATGAAGCTTTTATCATTTCATTACTGGGGAACAGTTCATACAAACCACTGACAATGCCAATTGTTGGAGATGGTGAAACCGCGGCTAAATCATCGGCGTCAAAAGCATTACCTTCAGTAAATTGAATTTTATCTTCAAGGTAACGTTCCTTAATATGTAACTGTCCTTGTTCAACATTGATAGGGCTATAGTCTCTTAATAGGACAGACTCAACTTTGCTATAATCATTAATTGCATCAAAGATATAACGACCTTGGCCTGCGGCAATATCCATAATTCGAACAGGGTTACCTGTCTCCGTGAGGTCACGAATCGCTTGCCGAATAATATTTTCAATATTCACTTTGCGTTGGCGTATTCCTTGCCAGCCTATACTGTTGAGATATTGCCTATCAATCACACGGCCAAATAAGCCTTTACCTTGGGCTTTGTCGCGGTATACGTAATCGAGAGTTGAACCTGAATCAAACCCTTTGTCATAACCAATGCGAATACCTTCAGAAGCTTTGCCTAGTGTGCTCATTGATTTGCTCATAATTTTATAAGCAAGATTTTTAGGGCACCATTTAGGCAAAGGAGTCATGAGCGAACGATATTTTTCAGCACTGATACTCCAGATATCCTCATATTGATAATTATGTTGGTAGCGCGGTAAGGCGAATAATTTTCCAATAAAATCACGGATTTTTTCAATTGGGATATGGCGTTCTTTTTCACCTAGCGTGTCGTGATAAAAACCGGGCAATATATGCTTTTCTTTTATTGGGGTATTTAATTTTTCAAAAAACTGATGTTGAGGTCGATGGTGGACAACGTGGTCACTACCTGAAATAAATAATTGAGTTGGTAAGGTAATTGCACCTGCATCGGCCACTATACGTTCAGCTGTTTTATATAATTCAAGTAAAATATTGACGGCAATAGGGCGAGTGATCAATGGGTCGCGATTAAACGAATCAATTCGTTGTTCATCATGAGTCAGAAATTTAGCTTTGACATAGGAATTCACATAGAACAAACCGCGAGCCTTTTGCATTAAAGCAAGCCCTGCTCGGGCAAATGGAACATACAATTTAACCTTAAATGCAGGAGAGGCGAGTACCATTCCACGAATTTTGGGGGCGTAATCATGAACCCAAGCGGAGACAAGGACGGCCCCAACACTTTGCCCGATAACAACGATATTTTCTAAGGGAATATTATATTGGGAGGAAATGTGATGTACGAATTCATCGACATCATTGACAGACGTGCTTAGTGAAGGGCTATAACCTCGAGGGCCATCATTTCTACCATGGCCACGGGCATCCCATGCAAACATCGCATAGTCAGGTAAATTGAGTTCATCGACTAAATGGGCGACACGGCCAGAATGTTCATGGCCACGATGAAATAAAATAATCGCTTTGTTGGTCGAAGTCTCTGTTGGCCAATGTCGATAAAAAAGAGAAGTATGGTCACTGGTGGTAAATTGGGACTCAATAACGGGACGTTGCGTCAGATAATCTGTCTGAGCGTTCATAATTCTTCCTTAATTATTATTCGCCGATGCAGATAATTCACAAAGTGCACGACGAATACGGTTATAGCAAGTATAAAACAGCAACAAAGTTAAAAGGATAAACAAATAACTTACCCAACTAGAAAATATGATTTGTGGAAAAATACTCACAAGCAGCCCTAACGCACCGAAAATAAAGGCTCGATCGCTTTTACCAATAGGGCCGTCATAGCGACGAGACGCACCAATTGCCTGAGTGATAACACCAATAAATTCAGTTAGTAGCGTAAGAAATAGAATGAATAAAACAAGCCAAAATGCTTGAGGGAAAATAACCATAAATGGTAGGTATAGTGCGATATCTGAAATAACATCACCAAGCTCATTCAAGATTGCACCAAGGTGGCTTTTTTGGTTGTGCTCCCTTGCTAACATGCCATCTATCGCATTGAGTGCCATACGAATAAACAGTACGAAAGGTAATAAAATAAACAGGTGTGGGTTTGGAATGAACAGTAATAGCATTCCGCAGATCACAGACAAAAGTAAAGCTGCCAAAGTGACTTGATTAGCCGTAACACCCGCACTAAATAGCTTACGAACAATTGGACGAAGAAGATCTTGAAATTTAGGTTTCAGATCGTAAATGGTCATTGAGTATTCCTTTCTCGTCACTGCACTTAGATGCAGCATTGGGATATATCAATACCCGATTGATGGATGTCTGCAATAAGAGCTATCTTAAGTTAGGAAATAACCAAGGGACGTTATCTAGTAATTTTATCGACGATGCCACGGTAACTGTTTGAATAGAAAACCAAAAAAATACGTCATAAAAGCTAAAAAGAATGGATTTATTGGTATTAAGGAAAAATGGATTAGCCAATATGATACTCGATCAGGCCAATATCCTTTGTTTATCGATTTTTGAACGCATTCGTTTAAATTGGCTAGGTGTCATGGTGGTCATTTCTTTGAATTTTCGGCAGAAAGCGCTGTGATCAGCATAAGCACACTTACTGGAAATTTCAGTGATTGAAAAATCATCTTCGAGCAGCTCAATCGCATGTTCAAGGCGCATTTTTTGAATATATTGTTGGGGGGTTATCAGAAAAATAGCTTTAAACTGGCGATTCAATTGAGAAAGCGAGAGGCCAGATATGTCAGCAAGGGTAGTCATTTTTATTGCGGTATCGAAATGCTCACTAATATAGCGTTCAACACGGCTAAGTTGGTTGTTTAGCTTAGGGCTGACCGATTTCACATCTTGTAAATCCACTGAAATACCTGCAACTCCAATAACTTGGTTACGTGTATTAAAAATAGGAACCTTAGTCGTTAAACACCATCCCAACAAACCCGCTTTATACAGGTGAAGTTCAAGTTTATTAATGACGCTAATTTTCTTCTCCATCACTAAATAATCTTGAGAACTATAGCTTTGGCCTAGTTCTGAATGAAATATATCCTCAGCACATTTACCAACTAGATGATTAACGCTATCGATTTTACAACGGGTGGCTAAATTATCATTGGCCAACACATACTTTGCATTATGGTCTTTCACAAAGAAAGTCACATTCGGCAAGGTATTAATGAGGGGCATTACTAAGCCTAAATGATTTAGTAGAACATCAATATTATCAACAGGAAACAGCATATTTTCCTGACTAATCAATAACAATTTATTTAGATTTATCATGCTGCGCTCCGAAATATTAAATTAATTTTACTAATTCTGTTAAATATTTTTAGATTGTGCAGAAAAGCGCATAAGTTTGTTGGAAAGATATCAAGAGTTGTTAACATAAATCAAGCATTCTATTAACAATGATAATAGATAGGGTGCTAACCAATGCAATATCAATATAACAAAATTGAAGTTATCGATTCCCATACTGCAGGCGAGCCAACTCGGCTCGTTATCGACGGATTCCCTGATTTAGGGCAGCAAAGCATCGCATCAAGACTGGAGATATTACGCCATCAACATGATGTATGGCGTAAAACCACCATTTTAGAGCCACGAGGTAATGACATTTTAGTGGGGGCTCTCTTGTGTAAACCACAAAACCCCGCAGCAACAGCCGGTGTGATTTTTTTTAACAATCAAGGTTACTTGGGAATGTGTGGCCACGGCACTATCGGTTTAGTGGCCTCATTGCATTTTCTCGGCCATATCACTTTCGGTAAACATCTGATCGAAACCCCGGTAGGGGATGTCACGGCTCATTTGCATCAAGATGGCAGTGTAAGCATTCAGAATGTTTATTCATATCGTTATCGCAAAGCGGTACAAGTTAATGTTCCAGAACTCGGCACCATTACCGGGGATATTGCTTGGGGCGGAAATTGGTTCTTTCTTGTAGAGCAGTCACCAGTTGCTATTGATTACCAAAATATTAAGTTACTGACAGAAGTCAGTTTAAAGATTAAGCAAGCCTTATCTGACCAGGGTATTTGCGGTAAAGATGGCCAAGAAATTGACCATATCGAATTATTCGGTACACACCCCGAGGCCAATAGCCAAAGTTTTGTTTTATGCCCTGGTGGCGCTTATGACCGCTCCCCTTGTGGAACAGGAACAAGTGCCAAACTTGCCTGTTTAGCCGCGGATAAAAAGCTGGCGGCTGGTGACATCTGGCATCAAGCCAGTGTGATTGGCAGCCAATTTCAGGCCAGTTATCAACAGGCTGATGAAAACGGCATTATGCCAACTATTCGTGGTCATGCCTATATCAGTGGGAAAAATACCTTATTGATAGATGAACAAGATCCATTTTGTTTTGGAATTTCAGTGGCATAGGGGAATAAAATGGAACGCAAATATCCAGTGATTGTAGTGGGTGGCGGCATTATTGGCTTGAGTATTGCACTAACAGTGCAAGCTAATGGGTCACAAGTGCTGTTGCTTGATAAACATGAAATTGGCCAAGGGGCCTCGTTTGGCAATGCAGGGCATATTGCGACAGAACAGGTTTTTCCAATTGCGGATCCGAGCGTTTTAAAATCACTTCCGAAAATGTTACTTGACCCATTGGGGCCTCTGCGTCTGGATTGGCGTTATTTATTACCGCTAACACCTTGGTTAATAAAATTGTTGGGTAACATGCGCCATAAGCCTTTTACCCATATTCATCACACATTGATGACACTAAATAGTGCCGCTTTCGATTCATGGCAAGCATTTATTCAGAAATGGCAATTAAATGATCTTGTCAAAATGAAGGGGTCACTATTGGTGGCAGAGAAAAAAGAGACGCTCGATAAGCTAAGCCAGCACAGTGAGTATCTACAAAGTATTGGT
Organism: Providencia sp. PROV130; assembly: GCF_028482225.1. NCBI lineage: Bacteria > Pseudomonadati > Pseudomonadota > Gammaproteobacteria > Enterobacterales > Morganellaceae > Providencia > Providencia sp. PROV130. The sequence continues at coordinate 56,352 of NZ_JAMPQC010000010.1, forward strand.
GTGACTAATCAATTGATTGATCAAGATGCGCTATTAACGCGCGAACCTGCTTTATCTGAAAGCCAAATTGGTGGCATTTTTTACCCCGATACAGGCCATGTTGTGGATTTATGTGTGTTACACAAAAAACTGACAGAAGCTTTTATCGCTGCAGGTGGCCAAGTATTAACCCACTGTGAAGTAACAGAAATTACATCAACGTCGAATCAACAAGCGATATTGACAACCACTCAAGGGCAGTTTACAGGACAAAAAATAGTGATTGCAGGGGGCGCATTCTCTAAATCGCTAGTCAAAATGGTGGGTCGTATCAAAGTACCACTTGAAACTGAGCGTGGTTATCATTTGATGTTGCCCCATGAATTAGGTCGATTATCGATACCAGTATCAAGTATGGATAGGCGTTTTATTATGACGCCAATGTCTCAAGGGTTACGCCTCGCAGGAACCGTAGAATACGCGGGGTTAAAACGCCCTGCAAATATGCAGCGAGCTCAACATTTTCTTCCATTAGCACAACCCATGCTAAAGAACACATTAAATAGCCAACAATCTACATCATGGATGGGATTTCGCCCATCTACGTCAGATTCATTGCCTGTTTTAGACCATAAAGGCCCGTATATTTTTGCATTTGGTCACCAACACTTGGGATTAACCCAAGCGGCGATCACCGCAGATATTGTGAATAGTTTTATCCATCATCAGCCGACAAGTATCGACTGTACCCCTTTTTCCATTGAACGATTTCTTTAATTTTGAGGAGAATTCAAATGAATTTCCATGGCATTCTTGTTCCGTTAGTGACTCCATTTCATGATGATTTAACATTAAATGTCAGCGCACTTGCTGAATTAACTGAAAAACTTATTAAGCGGGGTGTGACGGGGTTAGTGGTTTGTGGGACAACAGGGGAGTATTACGCATTAAACGAAGATGAACGTAAGACCGTGCTGTCAACCGTTTGCAAAATTGCCAAAGGGCGAGTGACATTAATTGCGGGTATTAATGATTTATCAACTGAGGGGGCTATTGCACGTGCGAAACAAGCTCAAGAACTCGGTTATGAAGGGTTAATGCTGTCCCCACCGCCATATAGTTTGCCGGACCAGCAAGGGGTATATGCCCACTATGAAAAAGTCGCAAAATCAACACCATTACCCATTATTATGTACAATTTCCCAGCTCGGATTGGTATTGAAATTGACATTGAAACGGTCATTAAGCTAGCCGAAATTGACAATATTGTCGCTATCAAAGAAAGCAGTGGGAACTTTAGTCGAGCACTGCATTTATTACAAACACCATTCAAAAATTTTGAGGTCATTTGTGGTTGCGATGATCAACCAGTGGATTTCTTCTTTTGGGGTTCCAAAAGTTGGATTGCGGGAGCGGGTAATGTATTTCCAGCAGAGCAAGTTGCTATTTTTAATGCTGCACAAGCGGGTGACTGGCAACAAGCCAAGCAGATTATGAATGAAATTTACCCTGCAATTTACTCAATGGAATCAGGGAACTATAACCAAAAAGCCAAGGCGGGTTGCTTGAATGGCACATTCAATGTCGGTCCGGTTCGTTTGCCTCTGTCAAATCTAGCGTCTCAAGAACGCGATGACTTTATTAAATTAATTAAGCGCTAGGGGGAAATATGACTCTTACCCAGCAGCAGGTATTTGAACGCGCAAAACAAGGAAAACTGTGGGCAGGCAATTTAATTGCAGGGCACCCAGAACAGCAAAATAGATTAGAAAACCGTACCCCAATCGACAACAGCATTATTGGTTTTATTGCAGATGGTGATGCGAACGATATTAATGTCGCAGTACAGGTGGCACGTGGCACGTTTAATCAAGGTGAATGGCGCGGGTTATCGCCGCAAGAACGTAAAGCTATCATGCATAAATGGGCTAATTTGATTGAAAAACACAGTGAAGAACTTGCGGCGCTAGACTGTATTGATGCAGGTAAGCCTATCACTGAATGCTTAAATACCGATTTACCCGCAACGATTGACACCTTTTATTGGTATGCCGAAGCGATTGATAAACTGTTTGGCAAAATTGCACCAACCAGTCATCAAGAATTGGGGTTAATAGTGCATGAGCCTATTGGTGTGGTGGGCGCGGTATTACCGTGGAATTTCCCAGCTCAAATGTTTGCGTGGAAAGTGGCTCCGGCTCTTGCTGTAGGCAACTCGGTGATAGTGAAACCGGCCGAATTAACCTCATTAAGCGCGCATCGCATGGTGGAACTGGCCTATGAGGCCGGTATTCCTAAAGGCGCATTAAGTCTCGTTTGTGGATTAGGTGAAAAGGTCGGGGAAGCGCTTGGCCGCCATCATGATGTTGATATGGTGTCATTTACTGGTTCAACAGATGTGGGACGCTTATTTTTAAAATATTCCGCCGAAAGTAACTTAAAAGAAATTGTACTCGAATGTGGTGGTAAAAGTCCTCAAGTAGTGTTTGAAGATGCGAATATTGAGGCGGCAATTCCACATATTATGGCGGCGGCTTTCTGGAATATGAGTGAAAACTGTAGCTGTGGTTCTCGCTTAATAGTGCATGAAAGTATCAAAAAAGTACTATTAGAGAAGCTTGCCATCGCCGTTAAAGAATGGAAAGTCGGAGACCCAAGGCAAGCAGATATTTCAATTGGGCCAATGGTCGAACTGGCCCATTTTGAGAAAGTAAAATCCTTTTTAGATACCACACTAAAAGAAGGAGGAAAATTAGTTGCGGGTGGAAAAATTCATCATGAATTGGGGGCTGGATGGTATATCGAACCGACAGTTTTTGATGAAGTCACGCCTGAAATGTCGCTATTTAAGCATGAAGTTTTTGGCCCTATTTTAGCCGTTACATCGTTTAAAACTGATGATGAAGCGGTCGCTTTAGCCAATGATACTCAATATGGCTTAGCGGCTTCATTTTATAGCCAAAATATTCACCGAGCCATGCAAGTTGCACAGCGCATTAATGCGGGCACTGTTTCAGTCAATGGCTTTAGTGAGGGCAATATTACAACGCCGTTTGGCGGTTTTCGTCAATCAGGTTTTGGCGGTAAAGACAATGGTTTAGAGGCATTTGAGCAATATACTCAAACGAAGGTTATCTGGTTTATCCATCAGTAAAACGTTGGCCGGAGTCCCCTAGTGGACTCCGGTTTTTTTTACCCTGCAAATACAAATAAACAATTACAATAACGAAGGAGTACAAAATGGAAGCCATCGTTAATACAATCGTTGGTTACATCTGGGGTAATGCATTAGTGGTATTATCGCTAGGTGTTGGGCTCTATTTTACATTAGCAACTCGCGGTGTACAGTTTCGCTATCTCATTAAAATGGTCTGTTTGTTAAAGGAAAATAAAGCGTCAAAAGAAGGAATTTCCTCCTTCCAAGCATTCTGTTTAGCATTATCAGGACGAGTTGGGGTGGGGAATATCGCCGGTGTAGCGACAGCTATTGCTGCGGGTGGTCCTGGGGCGATTTTCTGGATGGTTGTCATGGGGTTATTAGGTGGAGCAAGTGCGTTTATCGAATCAACACTCGCTCAAATATACAAGCAGCGCTCTGATGGTCAATACCGTGGCGGTTCGCCTTACTATATCGAGAAAGGGTTAAAATTGAAGCCATTTGCCATTATGGTAGCTGCTGTTATTTGCCTATCTTATGGCGTACTAGTTCCGGGTATTCAAGCCAATACTATAGCTGACTCCTTTCAAACTTCATTCAACTTACCTCCAATTGCGACAGGCGGCATTGTGACAGTGCTGATGGCATGGCTAATCTTTGGCGGTGTAAAACGTATTGCGAGTGCTGCGGATAAAATCGTACCAATTATGGCGTTAGCTTATATCGTCATGATGGTGATCATCTTGGGTAGCCATTACGAACAAGTGCCAGGAATGTTCAGTTTAATCTTCCGTAGCGCGATGGGAATGGATGCCGTATTCGGCGGTATTATTGGTACGGCTGTTTCATGGGGGGTGCGCCGTGCGGTTTTTTCCAACGTAGCAGGTGCGGGTGAAGCTACATTTAGTTCTGCGGCAGCCGAAGTAAGCCATCCTGTAAAACAAGGGTTAATTCAAGCATTTTCAATTTACATTGATACTGTTGTTGTGTGTACAGCATCGGGTCTAATGATCCTTGTCACGAATATGTATAACGTTTTTCCAGACGGTTCGGCAACGGCCTTAGTTGAATACGTTCCAGGGGTTGCTGCGGGAACCGCATGGACACAAATGGCGGTATCAACAGTCTTTACTTCCGCAGGGTCGGGATTCGTCTCAATCGCCGTATTTTTATTCGCATTCACAACATTGATGGCCTATTACTATATTGCAGAAACCACAATTGTTTACCTTGATAGAAAATTACGTTACCCCATTCTAAAATTGATACTGAAGTTTGTATTTTTGATTATTGTTTTTATGGGAAGTGTTCAGTCAGTCAGTTTAATGTGGAGCCTTGGCGATATTGGGTTCGGTAGTATGAGTTATCTTAATCTTATTGCCATTGTATTCTTGTCAAAACCGGCGCTACGGGCACTTCGTGACTTTGAACGGCAGGAAAAATTAGGTGTTGATCCAGTGTTTGACCCGAAAGTGGCCGGAATAGAAAATGCAGAACTTTGGGAAGATATTAGCCGTGAATACCATGCGAAAGGAATAGGTATAGAACCGAAAGAGAAACAAAATAAAGGGATGGTATATCAAGAAGAAGAGGGTAAAAACTAGAAGAAAAATGGCGGTGAGGGAGGGATTCGAACCCTCGATACGTTGCCGTATACACACTTTCCAGGCGTGCTCCTTCAGCCTCTCGGACACCTCACCGTTTTTTTAAATCTGTTGTGGAGTAGGGAATAAAAACCTGCTCTGCAACGGGGCGCTACTATAGGGAAAATAGCGTCTTACGTCAACTCCCTATTTATCCTTTTTCCGACTTTTGTTGCTGTTTAGCTAAATAAAAAACAATTTGATTATTATCTAATCTCAAATGTTATCGGCTAAGGTAAATAATGCATTTAATGTTAATTTAAAACGGCAAGTCACAGAAGTAAAAACCGTTAGCTAGTTAACAAAATTCTGATTGTGTACAGTGTATCGGCTTGATTAACTTGAAAAGAAATCCCATTCGGCACACTCTGTTAGAAACCAAAGAGGAGTTGCCATGAATATTTTATTTTACCATCCATTTTTTGATTCAAAACAGTGGATTGACGGCATGAAAGCACGCTTACCACAAGTGAATATTCGCCAATGGGAAAAAGGGGATAACCAAAGTGCGGATTACGCCATGGTTTGGTTACCGCCTTATGAATGTCTCGCTGGTCGCAGTGATTTAAAAGGAATTTTCGCTTTAGGCGCAGGTGTGGATGCTATTTTAAAACAAGAACAAGATAAACCTGGAACCCTACCTGCAGGGGTTCCCGTAATGCGTCTGGAAGACACGGGCATGGCGATTCAAATGGAAGAATACGCTTGTGCAAAAGTGTTAAGTTACTTTCGTCGTATGGATGAATATCGCCAATTACAATCACAGCGCCAATGGAAGCAGTTACCGGCCTACCAACACGAAGATTTTGTGATTGGTGTGATGGGCGCAGGGGCATTAGGACAAGCAGTTGCAAAGCGCTTAGTCAGTTTCGGTTTTCATGTAAGAACATGGAGCCGCTCTGAAAAACAACTTGATAACGTAAAAAGTTATTTTGGTCATGACCAGCTAGCTAATTTCCTTTCTGGTACTCGTGTAATTATTAATCTGTTACCAAGTACTCCAGAAACGGTGGGAATTTTAAACCAGCAACTATTTAGCCAGTTAGAGCAAGGGGCATATGTTATCAACCTTGCACGAGGCGCCCATCTGATTGAACAAGATTTGCTTTTAGCCCTCGAATCAGGACAAATTGCAGGTGCTGCACTTGATGTTTTTGCGAGTGAACCGTTGTCGCAAATGCACCCGTTCTGGACACATCCCCGCATCGCTATCACCCCTCATGTTGCTGCCTTTACAAAACCGAAAGAGGCCATGGATATGATTGTTAGTAACATCCAACGTATCGAAGCAGGGCTAGCGCCTGTTGGTGTCGTTGATATGCAACGCGGTTATTAGTCACTTCTTTGCTGCAAGTGGTCTTTATGACCACTTGCAATTACCTCCCCCTAATATCTTTCCTATTTTTTCGATATACTGAAAGTAACTGCTTCGGTCACGAGGTGTGACTACTGAATCTGTAAAATAGGATAATATATGAACGAATTTTCAATCGTCTGCCGTATTTTGGGGACACTATTTCAACGTAGTCCCTCTGATAGCCTCGTAAAACCGCTTATTGATATGATTGCTCAAGATAAATTAAAAGCATCATGGCCATTGGAACAAGATGAGTTGTGGTCACGCATGGCAAAAGACCTCGACGTCAATGCAGTTAATGCGGATTACCAAGCCCTATTTGCGGGGGAATCTCCTGCAGTTTCAATGTTAGCGAATGATTACGATTCTGAAATTACAGAAGCAGAAGTTCGCGAATTTTTAACCGTTAGAGGAATGTCCCTGACGAATGCGCCTGCTGACGCTTTTGGCGCGTTGCTACTCGCGGCTTCTTGGTTAGAAGACCAAGCGGCAGAAGATGAAACCGCCGCTCAAGAAGAATTATTTGATAGCTATATTCTTAGTTGGTATGGCAGCTTTTTAGGTAAAGTTGAAGCGCATGCAACCACTACCTTTTACCGTACTTTAGCTCAAATTACGCGTGATGCAGTCATTGCTCTGCGTGATGAGCTTGACTCAGAAACTGAATAATCGTGACACTGTCACTTTTTATGGTGATGTTACTGATGTTTTAGTTAGCGCTATTGATTAATAATTTTGATTGAATATAAAAGGCAACAGATTTTCCTGTTGCCTTTAATGCTTTTATCAATCGAAATTATTTATGGTTAAAATTAATCAACTAATGGAATGACCAGTTTACCTGGTTTGATTTCAAGCCCTTTAGCGAGTTTTTTCGCGGTTGCTTCAGCCGCGCCATTATCAGGATTTAACACATAAACAGGTTGAGTTTCAAAGAAAGTTTCAAGGGAACTATTCAAGTAAGGAATAACCGCTGACATCGCTGTATCCATATTTTCTGGCATCACTTTGTAACTGCTAATATTCAACTCTTTTAAGTAAATTGAACCTGTTTTGGCGTCAAAATAAGGGCGAGCAGTGAGTGTCAGGTTAATTTGTGCTTCTGCTTTACCAATCAGCGAGTCTAATTTAACGGTTGCATCCCCCGTTAAAGCAACTTTTCCTGGTTCACTGCGGCCAATTTCTGATTTTAAATTAGCGAGTTGAATATCCGCATCAGCAAAGCCCGTAATACCGACCTTATGGTCATATTTTACTTTATTAGCAAGGTAATTATTAATTTGTGACTCACTAATACTAAACTCAGATAATTGACTACAACCCGATAAGAGAGTGAGAAAGCCTACCATAGCGGCGATTAAAAACTTCTTCATAGAGACTCCTTTTACAGTAATACGGCTAGTTTAGCGCATTACTGCCCACTCAACATGACTGTTTCAATTTTTTTACGGTTAAATTGCTTATGCAGCGCCCATAAAGTAATAAAACCGATGATTCCTAATAAGAACCAAGGAAGTTGAGGTAAGTTCCATTGGTGACCAATATCGTACATCCAGCCGCCGCCGGTATAACCGACTGCTCCACCTAAAGCAAGGCCTAAGCGGCTAAAACCCATATAGCTGCCTCGAGCTCGAGGGTCAGCAAGAGAGGCGCTCAATGTTTCTCTCGCTGGGTCTGCAGTTACCGTGCCTAAATAAAATAGGCAAATAAGGGCGAATAGCGTATTGAGAGAGGTTGTCATGCCAATCGGAAACATGCTGAAACTCATTAAAAATAGCCCGGCCATAAGCCGTTGTTCAAGGCGAAAGTGTTTTTCGCTCCAACGCGCAATGGGATAAAGCAATGTTAAAGATATCGCTGCTTCAATCGCATACATCCATTTGACGGCAGTGGGTGTGCCAGCTAATTCATTAACAACAATAGGAAACATAAGCATTACTTGTACTGACAACATAAAATAGCCTGCTAATGTAACCACATAAGTTACAAAGCGTTTGTCTTTCAGTACGCGTCCCATGCCTTCTTTAATGGGGGTTCTGACGGTTGAGATTCGATAAGCAGGTAATAACCAAGCATTGCAGATAGCAGCAATAATAAACACCGCAGCGCCAACCCAGCAGACATAATGGAAGTCATATTGTAGTAGCCAACTACCAATCAAAGCACCGATAACTGCACCAGCACTGTCCTGCATTAACAGCAAAGAATAAAAACGACCACGTTCATACGGGCGAGTTAATTTAATAACTAATGCGGTTCGTGGGGGATCAAACAAGGTTCCACCCAGTGCCGAAAGTACGCAAGATAGCCATAAAACCCAAGGGTCATGGGCCACCGCCATGACTGCAAAACCACTGGCACGTAATAGCATTCCAATGACAATCATGGGCTTCGCACCAAATCGGTCAGCGATAGCACCGCCAAAGATACCTAAACCCTGTTGAACAAACTGACGAAGCCCTAAGGCAAAACCAACCACCACAGCGGCCCAACCCAGTTGATCAACAAAACGAATAGAAATAAGTGGAAAAACGACAAAAAAGCCTAGAACAACCAACATGTTGTCAAGCAAAAGAAAATACTTGCCAAGGCTTCTTGCCCGTGACACTTGCGCCATGAGAGACACCATTAGAAAAATAGCAAAGGGGAAATGTTTCTTAAAATCAGATAGTAATAATATCAGTATAATAGGGTTCAATAGATGATATTTTTTTATCATAGTAACGTGGGGTATCGATGATTTATTTTTATCAATAAATATTCGTCATACTTCACTCTGTGGGGTTGTTGACTGCGTTCGGCTAGTTGGGTCACATACTCATGTACGCTCCCCAAGCTATCCTCGCTGGTCGCCTAGCCACAGAACGAATTATTTAGAATATTATTAATTATCAAAACATATACTGTTGGCGATTTTAGCGATGTATTCACATTTTAATTTTCAGAACATATTTTTCGTCAGCGCATTGTAAGCTACACTTTAACTTTCTAAGTTATTGGCTTGGAACTAGAGAAAATATCTGGCTTTTTATTAATTAAGGGTTAACGATGTTTGGTTATCGTTCAAATGTACCGAAAGTGCGCCTTGTCACTGATAGAATGGTTATTCGTTTGACTTATGAGCGTGATAATTATCGACTAGCTGATTATTACAGCCTGAACAAAGACTTTTTAATTCCGTGGGAACCCATCAGGGATAACTCACATTACCAGCCTGCGGGCTGGCAGAATCGGTTACAAGTCATGAATGAAATGCATCGAGAAGGAAGTGCCTTCCATTTCTTACTATTAGACAAAGAAGAAAACGAAGTCATGGGGGTAGCGAACTTTAGTAATGTATTGCGTGGCTCATTTCATGCATGCTATCTAGGTTATTCACTGGGTCAAAAATGGCAAGGCCAAGGCCTAATGCACGAGGCGTTAACTCAAGCTATCCGTTATATGCAGCAACACCAAAAAATGCACCGAATTATGGCAAATTATATGCCTCATAATATGCGTAGTGGTAATTTATTGACTAAGCTTGGCTTTGAACGAGAAGGCTATGCAAAGCAATACTTACAAATCAACGGTGAATGGCGTGACCATGTATTGACGGCACTGACAGATAACACGTGGGCGCTGAATAAAGCCTAAATTCCTAATTTACTTTTCAATCGTAGTCAGTTGCAGTGCACACTGTTAAACTGATGCGATTGTATTCTTTTAGTCTATCAATCATGAATTTATTAAAATCATTGGCGGCAGTAAGCTCCATGACCATGATGTCTCGTGTGCTTGGCTTTATTCGTGACGCCATTATCGCTCGGGTTTTTGGTGCAGGAGCGGCAGCGGACGCCTTTTTTGTCGCATTTAAATTACCGAATCTTTTACGCCGAATTTTTGCCGAGGGGGCATTTTCACAAGCGTTTGTCCCCATACTGGCGGAATATAAAAACCAACAGGGAGAAGAAGCCACCCGTACATTTGTCGCTTATATTGCCGGGATGCTAACCCTTGCTTTGGCGATTGTGACTATCCTTGGCATGATAGCTGCTCCTTGGATCATTTATGTCACCGCTCCTGGATTTACCGACGACGCTGATAAATTTGCGCTGACTACTGACCTTTTACGGGTCACATTCCCTTATATTTTTCTGATTTCACTGGTCTCCCTCGCTGGGGCAATTCTCAATACTTGGAACCGTTTTTCGGTTCCGGCATTCGCGCCGACATTGCTCAATGTCAGTATGATCATTTTTGCCGCTTTTGCCGCCCCATACTTTAATCCACCCATTATGTCATTGGCATGGGCGGTGCTGGTTGGTGGTGTTTTACAGCTAGTCTATCAGCTCCCGTACCTTAAAAAGGTGGGTATGTTAGTGTTACCGCGCTTGTCATTTCGTGATAGTGGGGTTTGGCGTGTAATGAAAATGATGGGGCCTGCCATTATTGGGGTCTCTGTTGCTCAAATTTCTTTAATTATCAATACAATATTCGCCTCTTTTTTGCAATCTGGTTCAGTATCATGGATGTATTACGCCGATAGGCTAATGGAATTGCCATCTGGAGTACTTGGTGTGGCTCTCGGAACGATTTTATTGCCTTCACTCGCGAAAAGCTTCACGAGCGGTAATCAAAATGAGTATCGCCAATTGATGGACTGGGGGTTACGCCTTTGTTTGTTATTAGCCTTACCATGTGCGTTAGGGTTGGCAATACTCTCTGAAGCATTAACGGTGTCTTTATTCCAATACGGTAATTTTACCGCGCATGACTCATTAATGACGCAATATGCTTTAATTGCCTATTGTGTCGGTTTAACGGGGATGATTTTGGTGAAAATTTTGGCACCGGGCTTTTATTCACGCCAAGATATTCGTACGCCAGTGAAAATTGCGATTGTCACTTTAATATTAACACAATTGATGAACTTAGCTTTTATTGGCCCATTGCAACATGCTGGTTTAGCCTTGTCTATTGGGCTAGCAGCCTGTTTTAATGCAGGGGTTCTCTATTGGCAATTGCGCAAGCAAGATATTTTTCAGCCTTTAGCGGGTTGGAAAGGGTTTATATTTAAATTATTGATAGCCTTAATTATAATGGGAGCTGTGCTATTTGGTGTCTTACATTTTATGCCATCTTGGCAAGAAGGTAATATGCTGATGCGTATGCTACGTTTGATAGGTGTCGTAATTGTTGGTGCGGGAAGCTATTTCGTTGCTTTATACGTGCTTGGGTTCCGCCCTCGTGACTTTATGAAACGTAGTATTGCGTAACGAATAATAAGCACATCAATAAACATTAAGCCCAAAATTTTGGGCTTTTTTTGTTTCTCAGATCTATTCATTTAAGTTATTGATGGCGGTTGATTTATTTGGAATTTGCTTCTGGGTGATCTTGCAATGAAAAGCTAGGTGAAGGGTGGAAATTGGCGTTAATACTTGCTTTGTAGCACAAACAAAAACGGCTCACCGAAGTGAACCGTTAACAGACAACCTATTGATTTGAACTACATTCTTTCAACGGTTTCAATACCCAGTGTGTCTAAGCCCGTTTTTAACGTTCTTTGGGTTAATGCAGCCAATTTCAAGCGGCTTTGGCGCTGTGCTTCGTCATCAGCTGACAAGATAGGGCAGTGCTCATAGAAACCAGAGAATAAACCTGCTAATTCATATAAATAAGCACACATAACATGAGGTGTACCATCACGAGCGACAGTTAGAATGGTTTCTTCAAACTGTAATAAACGTGTCGCAAGTGCAATTTCACGAGGGTCTTGTAATGAAATAGGCAGAGTTAAGTCTGCATGGGTTAAATTGGCTTTCTTGAAAATAGAAGCCACACGAGTATACGCATATTGCATATACGGAGCGGTATTTCCTTCGAAAGCTAACATGTTGTCCCAATCAAAAATATAATCCGTCGTTCTGTTTTTGGATAAATCAGCGTACTTAACCGCACCAATACCGACCACATTTGCGACGTTAAGTAATTCATCTTCAGGCATATCCGGGTTTTTCTCACGGATCAATGCTTGAGCGCGTTCAACTGCTTCATCAAGCAAGTCTGATAAACGAACAGTACCACCGGTACGAGTCTTAAATGGCTTGCCATCTTTACCTAGCATCATACCGAACATATGGTGCTCAAGCGCCATTGATTCAGGGATATAACCTGCTTTACGGACGATGGTCCATGCTTGCATCAAATGTTGATGTTGGCGTGAGTCAATATAGTAAAGTGAGCGGTCAGCATGCAGGGTTTCATAACGGTATTTAGCACAGGCAATATCGGTTGTTGTATACAAGAAGCCACCATCTTTTTTCTGGACGATCACGCCCATAGGTTCGCCTTCTTTATTTTTAAATTCATCAAGGAAAACAACCGTTGCGCCTTCACTCTCAACCGCTAAACCTTTAGCTTTTAAATCTGCAACAATACCCGGTAGCATGCTGTTATATAAGCTTTCACCCATCACGTCATCTTCAGTTAAGGTGACGTTTAAGCGGCGGTAGGTTTCTTGGTTTTGTTGCATGGTGATATCAACCAATTTACGCCACATTTGGCGGCAATACTCATCACCGGATTGCAATTTCACCACATAACCACGTGCGCGTACCGCAAACTCTTCATCTTCGTCGTAGTGCTTTTTGGCTTCACGGTAAAATTCTTCGAGGTCTGCAAGTGCCATATCCGTGGCATCTTCATTTTGTACTTTTTCGAGATAGGCAATTAACATACCAAATTGCGTACCCCAATCACCGACGTGATTGGCTCGAATGACTTTATGACCAATAAATTCTTGAGTACGTGCCGCAGCATCACCAATAATGGTTGAACGCAAGTGACCCACGTGCATTTGTTTTGCGACATTAGGCGCTGAATAGTCAATAACAATCGTTTCAGACTCGACTGGCGCGATGCCTAAGCGCTGTGAAGCTAATGCTTCTTCAACATGCTTTTCAACCCAAGTTGGCTCAAGGAAGATATTAATAAAGCCAGGGCCTGCAATTTCAACTTTGCGGGCAATCCCTTCTAAATCTAAGTGATTAACAAGCTGTTCTGCCAGTTGTCGCGGAGCTAGCCCCATCTTTTTAGCCGCGCCCATCACTCCATTAGCTTGGTAGTCACCAAACTGAGCTTTAGCGGATTGACGCACAAGTGCATCGCTGCCTTCTGGAGCACCCGCTGCTAACATCGCAGCACTAATTTTATCTGAAAGAATCGCCTGAATATTCACCGAATTACCTTAAATTACGAACATAGTTACCGCATTGTGCCATCACATGCGCATAACTAAAAGGTGGAAGAGAAAAATCGGCAGGTTTTATACCACATTTTGGGGCTCTCATGCTACAGTCTGCGTCATTGTTTAGCAGATAAGTTTTTGTAAAGGGGGCTTTAAGTGCCACAGTTTAGCAAAATTTCGCAATTACAAGATTTATGGGATGACCTACCTGTATTTATTCGTAAATTACAACAGATGGCGCAGGAGATAAACCTATCATTGTCATCCTTTCCGATAGACCATATTTCAGTGCGCTGTCATCATCTTGCAACTGCAGAACGTTGGCACCAAGGATTACTGCAATGTGCGCAACTTTTATCTGACAATGTAATTAATGGTCGGCCGATTCGTTTATATGAGCTAAGCGAGCCGTTAAACATCGTAGGTCAAGATGTATTTATGATTGAATTACCTTTCCCAAAAGACAAAATTTACCCGAAAGAAAGCTGGGAGCATATTGAAATGGTAATTGATGTTGAGCCAAGTGAGCTAGAAACCGCGGCATTCCAGTTGCTGCTTGATCCTTTACCCCAAGGATACCGACTGAAGATGAGCCAGCCTAAAGGGCAGCAAGAAAGGTTGCCAAATCCAACATTAGCAGTGTCAAATGGTGAAATAACCGTTAAATACCATCCATTTCCGCTAAAAAAGATAATTGAAAGTGAAAAATAAGTGATGTAATTAACGTTATTGATCAATAGTTCTCATTAACTTTTGGCGGTGTGATATCCATCCGATAACATTTTTTAATAAATGGCATTATTAGCTGAATTGTTAACGTTTAACATTAAATCTTTTCATTATTTTTGGGCACATAAAGTAGGTGTTTTATTGCTCTATTTCGGAGGTTGTGATGGCAAAACTGGAAATCTGTTGTTTTGGAATTGAATGCGCCCAAGTGGCCCAAGAGTATGGTGCAGATCGTATCGAGCTTTGCTCTGGCGCCGCTGATGGTGGCTTAACACCCAGTTATGGCTACCTGAAACTGGCAAAAGAAAAACTGCATATTCCAGTTCATCCTATTATTCGTCCTCGTGGTGGTGATTTTTGCTATAACATCAGTGAATTTGACGTGATCCGTGAAGATTTAATTATGATTAAGGAAATGGGTTTTCCAGGCGCTGTTATCGGTATATTGGATAGCGAAGGGCGCATTGATATCAACAGGATGCACACGTTGATGGAAATAGCACAGGGGATGAATATTACCTTCCACCGTGCATTTGATATGTGTATTAACCCATTGTTAGCTTTAGAACAATTAAAGGAACTCGGCGTAGCTCGCATTTTAACCTCTGGGCAGCAACAAAGCGCGGAGCTAGGTTTACCGCTCTTGAAAGAGCTACATGAAAAAAGCCAGCAAATTAATGGCCCACAAATAATGGCGGGTGCGGGCGTACGTTTGGCCAATTTAAGTAAATTTATGGAAATCGGCTTATCTGAGGTACACAGTTCCGCAGGGAAAACGGTACCATCAACCATGAGTTACCGTAAAGTGGGCGTGACAATGGCCTCTAATAGTGAATCAGATGAATTTACTCATTATTGTGTGGATGGTCCTACGGTCGAAGCGATGAAGGACTTTATTTCTATTACAGAAAAAGTTTCTGTTTAATTGCTGCTGGCCTCAATACACGGCTTTGATATAGAAATTTTACATAGCTTGTTATTCTTTAAGGAAAATCAATTCGTTGGTTTTCCTTATTGTTTTTTAGTCATCAATTAGTTTAATGTCATTAAAATAGCCAATAAGAAGACTAAAAATATGATTTATTTATCATTAATGGTTTAATTATTGCTTGTGTTGATACATGTCAATTAACCCTTATTTTTATAAGGCTACTATCTAATTACTATAAGAATACTAAGTAATTCAATTTATAATAATTAATAAGGTAGCAATGTAATGATCAATAAAATCAGGGAAAAAGCGCTGAGTCGGCGACAGTTTATTCAGGCTTCTGCCTCTGTCGCTACGACAACGGCTATCGTCAGCTCCATCTCACTACCTTTTTCCGCTCAAGCAACACCAACCATCACAATCCAACCCGATGAAGTCAGCGAAAAAATCAAATACAGCGCATGCTTAGTCAATTGTGGCAGTCGCTGCCCACTCAAAGTACATGTAAAAGATGATGTCATTACTCGTATATCGAATGAAACCATGTATGACGACACACAGTTTGGTTTGCACCAAATACGCCCTTGTTTAAGAGGGCGTTCTGTTCGCTGGAAAACTTATAACCCAGACCGCTTGAAATACCCGTTATTGCGTACAGGGAAACGAGGGGAAGGCAAATTCAAACGAATTTCTTGGGATGAAGCAACAACGATTGTGGCGCAAAAGTTACGTTCAACCATTGATACCTATGGCAATGAAGCGATTTATTATCAGTATGGTTCAGGTTCGACAGGGGCGAATTTACAAGGGCGCAATGCGTGTAAACGTTTATTAAGCCAACTCGGTGGGTTTCTTGACCAACATGGAACTTACTCAACAGCCCAAATAAATGGGGTCATCCCGTATGTTTATGGCAAATTAGACGACTCTTTACTGTCTGAAATAGCTCACAGCGATTTAGTGGTGATGTTTGGCCATAATATCGCGGAAACACGGATGTCCGGTGGCGGCCAATTCTACGAAACCCTAAAAGCATTAGAAAAAAGCCAAGCTAAAGTCATTATTATTGACCCGCGTCGCACCGATAGCGTGACAACACTCGGAGCGGAATGGCTCCCGATTTATCCGGGTACTGACGGTGCGCTTGTGGCTGCGATTATCCATACATTGATTAAAGAACAATTAACGGATGAAGACTTTCTAGCGAAATACTGTGTGGGTTGGGATAACCAGACACTTCCTGAGTCCGCACCCAAAAATGGCTCATATAAGGATTATATTTTAGGGCTAGGTGATGATGGTATTGAAAAAACACCGCAGTGGGCTAGCCAAATTACAGGCGTCTCACCAGTTCGAATTATTCAACTGGCTCGTGAGTTAGGTAATGCGAAAGCCGCGTGGATTTCTCAAGGTTGGGGATTACAAAGGACGGCATCGGGTGAACAAGCTGCACGGGCTGTGATGATGTTACCGATTGTCACGGGACACATTGGACGTCCAGGAACGAATGCCGGAGGATGGGGAGGAAACGTGGCGTATTCTGTGCCAGATTTTGCTATTCCAAACCCAGTTAAAACCAAGATCCCGTGTTTTATGTGGACAGATGCGATTGCGCGCGGAACCGAAATGACCGCGACAAATTCAACCCTGTTGGGTAAAGAGCGTCTTGAAACGAATGTGAAATTTTTATGGCACTATGCGAGTAATGTCACGGGTAACCAACATTCTGACCTAAACAAAACCCACAAAATTCTAACAGATGAGTCTTTATGCGAGTTTATTTTGGTGTGGGATACGCATATGACGGCATCGACTAAATATGCGGATTTAATTTTACCCGATGTGACCAGTGTTGAATCAAATGATTTAATTAATAACTCATATGCCAGTGGTGCTTATCACTATGCTATTCGCCTACAAAATGCGATTACCCCATTATGGGAGTGTCGCCAATCTTATGATGTTTTAACTGATATTGCTGAAAAATTGGGTATTAAAGACCAATTTACCGAAGGTCGTACTCATGAGCAGTGGATAGAACATTGCTATAACCTGATGCGAGAAAAAAATCCACACTTGCCCTCGTTCGAAGAAACGAATGACATGGGAATTGTTGATAGAAAATTGGCAAACAGTGCAGATTATATAGCATTAAAACCATTCAGAGATTCACCTGAAACCGCGCCATTGCCAACACCATCGGGTAAAATTGAAATTTATTCAGAAAGGCTCGCTAAGATAGCGAAAGAGTGGGAATACCCTGCTGACCAGCGGATCCCTGCTGTACCTGAATATTGTGTAAATACTGAAGGCGTTGAAAATAAGCAAGCTAAACAAAAATATCCACTGCAAATGACAGGCTATCATGATAAAGGCCATGCGCATTCTTCATATTTTAATATTGCAATGCTGCGCGAAGCCGTTCCTCACCAGTATTGGATTAACCCAATTGATGCGTCGGCTCGTGGTATTCAGGATGGTGATATTACTGAAATTTTCAATGACCGCGGGCGTATGCATATTAAAGCAAAAGTGACGGAGCGCGTATTACCTGGTGTGATTGCAGTCCCGCAAGGTGCTTGGCGAGAAGTCAATGAGGAGGGGGTCGATATTGGTGGTTGTATTAATACACTAACGACACAACAGCCTTCCGCTCTTGTTAAAGGAAATCCACAACATACTAACTTAGTTGACGTGAAACGTGCATAAGGAGTGACGAATGAAACAGTATGGTTTTTATTTTGACTCAACAAAATGCACAGGGTGTAAAACGTGTCAGGTGAGTTGTAAGGATGAAAAAGACCTTGATTTAGGGCCTAAATTTCGTCGGGTATACGAGTTTGGTGGTGGAGCATGGCAACAACAAGAGGGGATATGGCAACAGAATGTTTATAACTACTATCTATCGATTTCCTGTAATCATTGTTCTAACCCAACCTGTGTTGCAGGATGCCCAACTGGTGCGATGCACAAACGTGAACAAGACGGACTAGTGGTGGTCGACCAAACCATTTGTGTTGGATGCCGCTACTGCGAGTTACGTTGCCCATACGGTGCACCACAGTATGACGAAAAGAAAAAATTGATGAGTAAATGCGATGGATGCTATGAACGCGTCGAAAAAGGGATGAAACCCGTTTGTGTTGAATCTTGCCCACAACGCGCATTGGACTTTGATGATATCAACATCCTTCGTAAGCGCCATGGCAATATTAGCGGGATCGCTCCCATGCCAAACCCATCTCTTACTAATCCTAATATTGTCATTAAGCCGCATAAAGATGCTAAACCTTGTGGTGACAAGAGCGGGAAATTACAAAACCCAGCAGAGGTATAACATGCACGAACTTCCACTCGTTTTTTTCACCGTATTGGGGCAATCGGCAGCAGGTTTATATTTATTGGCGTATGCGAGCCGAAAACTGGGGATGTTGAGCGAGAACCAATTGCGTCATACCAATATAGCGGCATTTGTCATCATGATCATTGCGCTAGTCATTGGTGGATTACACGTTGGGCAGCCTCTACGCTTCTTTAATATGCTTTTAGGCGTAGGCCGCTCACCAATGAGTAATGAAGCTTTACTCAGTGGTATTTTTGTCGCCTTTGGGGCTGCAACTTTATTATTCATCCTATTGATTAAAAATAAAGTGCTGAGTGAACTGTGTAATATTGCCACGGTGATTTTTGGTTTGGCATTCGTATGGTCAATTCCTCAAGTTTATAATATTGCTACAGTAGCCAATTGGTTTACTGTTTTCACGACATTACAAATGTGGATGACACTGTTAGTGGCTGGTGGCGCATTAGCCATCTTATTCGGCGCTCAGCGGTTAGGGGCGATGGCATTTTTGATCGGTTCAATTATTATTTTTGCTACTCGCGCGGCTTATGTGTCATTTTTAGGCGAGACAGGGCTAGAGATTAGCGCCGAGCAAGCTGGTTTTTGGAGTTTCCAATTAGTCGTCTTAGCGGTGATGCTGTTTGTTTATCCGGCTCTGCTATATCGAGGAAGAAATTCATCCGTACTATTAGGCCTATGTGCGCTAGCGGTTATTTTAGCCGAGTTATCTGGCCGAATTGCCTTCTATAATTTATGGCAAATAACAATGTAATCGCTTGTTAACTACCATGATAATAAATGCCTATGACATGATTGCCATAGGCATTTTATCTTTATGGCTTACGCGCAACTAAAATTGCACGTAGTGGTGCGGGGTAACCTTCGATAGTTTTAGTTTTATCATTGGGGTCTAAAAATTCAGCTAATGAATCTGTTTTCATCCATTGTGTGCGGCGTTGCTCTTCCAAAGAAGTTACTTCTTGGTCAACAATTCGGACATCGACAAAACCACATTTCTCTAACCAAACTTTGAGCATTTTAGCGGAAGGTATAAAATAGACATTACGCATTTGGGCATAGCGCTCACCGGGGATCAAACACTGAAACTCATCCCCCTCAATAACCAGGCTCTCTAAAACCAATTCTCCTTCGCTGACTAATTGGTTTTTAAGTTGCCATAAATGGTCGAGTGGTGAACGGCGGTGGTAAAGTACACCCATTGAGAACACAGTATCAAATGCTTTCAATTCAGGTAGTTGTTCAATACCTAAAGGTAACAAGTGGGCACGTTGGTCATCGCCTAATAGCTTTCTTACTGCTTCAAATTGGCATAAAAATAATTCCGTTGGGTCTATCCCAACGACAAATTTGGCCTCTTGCCCTAACATACGCCACATATGATAACCGCTGCCACAACCGACATCTAAGATATAACGGTCTTTTAGTGATGAAATATGGGGGAGTACGCGATCCCATTTCCAATCGGAGCGCCATTCAGTATCAATATTGACACCATAGAGAGAAAATGGACCTTTGCGCCATGGCATTAATTGTTGAAGAATATTATTTAAGCGCCGAGTCTCGCCTGCAGTGAGTTCGGGTTCACGTGTCGCTGTCACGCTATGACGTAAATCCAAATCAGTAGGAACCATAATTGGCAGGTTATCTAGCATTTTTTCCCATGAAGAAAAACCACCGTGTAACCCTTGTTTTTTCCATTCTGAAAGTTGTGCTGGAAGCGTTTCAAGCCAATGACTTAGCGGGCCAACGGCAATTTGTTGGTAAAAACGACCAAAATCAATCATGCCTAGACCTCTTTGATGGCTAACAGTGAACCAAAATTAAAGCACTGGAACCAAACTTCACAGTGAGTAAAACCGGCATTTTTTAAACGCGCTTTATGTGCATCAACAGAATCTGTGAGCATTACGTTTTCTAACATGCTACGTTTTTGGCTGATTTCTAATTCGCTATAGCCATTTGCTCGTTTAAAATCGTGGTGCATATTGAATAATAACTCACCGATTTCTTTGTCTTCGAAGTTAAACTTCTCGGAAAGGACTAAAATACCGCCGGGTTGTAGCCCTTGATAAATTTTACTGAGTAATAATTGGCGATCATCTGGGTTGAGAAATTGTAAAGTAAAATTGAGCACAACCATGGAAGCATTTTCGATATTTACATCACGAATATCACCTTCTATAACGTCAACCGGTGTATCCGCCCGATAGGCATCAATATGGCGTCGGCAACGTTCAACCATAGCAGGAGAGTTATCAACAGCAATAATTTTGCTTTTTTCTACTGTAATATTACGCCTTATAGATAAGGTTGCTGCACCTAAAGAGCAGCCTAAATCGTAAACATGGCTGTTGGGTTTGACAAAACGACCCGCTAGCATGCCAATCATCGTAATAATATTAGAGTACCCTGGAACGGAGCGTTGAATCATATCAGGGAATACTTCAGCCACTTTTTCATCGAATTGCCAGTCACCAAGGTTAGCGATAGGCGCAGAGAAAAGGCGATCTTTTGAGGTTGGATCTGAGTTTGACATAAGTTCTGTATTAAGCAAAAACAAAAGTAGTGAAGGATTGTATCAGAAAGGCAGCCTACTGAAAATCAATCCATAAGCAATGAAATAATGAGCGGCACATTAATAACACGTGCCGTTATAGAGAGTAAAAACTAAAGATTAAATGAAACGATTTGCAGCCAAGGTAGGTAATACGTATTGGCGATAACCATCAGTGCCATTGCAAGGTAAGTTGCTACCATGCCTGAACGGCGATATGAGTAATCGTGATTTTTCAAACCATAAGAGTGCAGTATTCGACCGGCAATTAAGATCAGGCCACAAATATGAATCATCCACACTTGTGCGCCATTCATTTCCATTAAAAGCAATAAAATTAATGAGATGGGAATGTATTCGATGGCATTACCATGAACGCGGATTGCGGTTTGTAACTCATAAAAACCGCCATCACCATAAGCTATACGGTATTGATTACGCAGCTTCACAACATTTAAGGATAATCTAAGCAGCAGTAAGGCACCCAGTACAGCATACAAAGAGCTGACCATTTTTTACTCCACCATAAAACGAATCAAACTATGAAAACACCTAAAAATATAAGTTATAGTAATGGGTATTAACAATATTTTGTGAATTGTAAATCCTAAAAAGCCGTTAGACAAATGAAATCACAACTTTTTTGGGTAGTCCTCATGCTCTAGTTGATCAAACCTTCTTTCTTTAAGCGAGTTAAAATAGTCACCGCCGTGGTTGAGCAGCGCGGTAAATCGTCAATGCTGAACCAATCTAGCTCAGCAATCTCAGCAGCAGGGTGTGGCTCGCCTTGATAGTCTGCAAAGTAGCAACGAATACGGACTTGCGTTCCATCTGTTTTTCCATCAGCAGGGCCAATAAACTCACCATAAAACCGGATAGAAGCGACATCTAGCTCAAGTTTTAATTCTTCGGTAATCTCACGGCAGAGTGCTTGTTCATCAGTCTCACCTTGCTCACGTTTTCCGCCGGGGATGTAAAACAAACTTTTATTATGGGAACGTACCATCGCAATTTTGTGATCTGATAAGGTAATTAACCCCAGTTTATCAATGATTTTAGCACTCATAATATGGTCACTCTGTTATTTAACGATGATAAGAGAATTATTGCTGTAAGTGAGTCATTAAGTAAAATGATAAAATTACTTAATGACTTAAATTATATTGTTTAAAAATTATTTTTTCTCAACGATTTTTACCAATTCATAACGAATACTTGGCGCATCAGCGGGTGGGTTTGGTACGTCAAATTGCTTCACTTGCAAGGTATAAGAGAAGCCTGGTTGATATTCGAAGCCTTGAATTGAACTATAAAAAAGTTGCCAGTCATCATTTGGGTTTTCTTTCACTTTCATGCACTTCATTGGGGCAACCCCCACACAATCAGCAAGAGAAGAATCAATGTAAAAAGTTTTTGTATTATCAGTCTCTGCGGGTTTCATGTTTTGGCATCCAGCGAGTAGTACGAACATGGAAGTGGCAAGTAAAAATTTTTTCATGGGCAATCCTTAAACTGCAGATGGTGATTAATTCAGCGTTATATTTCTATGTTGTGATTATAGCAAACTGAAAAAGGTAACGATTCTGAAATAGAAAGATTAATGATTAAAGAGGTATTTATTAATCAATAGTTGAATTGGAAAACATTAAGTGATGTTACTTTGCTCAAAAAGACATCGAACTAATAAAATAAACCTCTGCTGCAATATGTACATGGTGCGGATAGTCCCTTAAAATCGATAGGATCATCGTGATAGACGTCTATCTCGCCATTCAATTTTATTATTGTTGATTAGCACGACAATAATTGATGAAAATATGATTAAAAACAAAATGGTTTACGTGTTATGTAGAATACGTAACTATTTGTCTAACAGAATTTCCTGTATAATGTCTGCCTTTTTGACATTCTGAATTTTCAGCTCAATGTTCAGCAAAATGCCAAATTTCCGCAGCAAGCAAATGCACAACAAGCTGAGTAAAAGGATATTGTATGCGTACTAATTATTGTGGGCAGTTAAACATCGCTCACGAAGGCCAAAAGGTCACTCTTAGTGGATGGGTAAACCGCCGCCGCGATCTAGGTGGTTTGATTTTTATCGATATGCGTGACCGTGAAGGTATCGTGCAAGTTTTCTTCGATCCCGATCGTAAAGACATATTTGAAAAAGCGTCAGAGCTGCGTAATGAGTTCTGTATCCAAATCACAGGGACAGTACGCGCACGTCCAGATAGCCAAAAAAATAAAGATATGGCAACGGGCGAAATTGAAGTATTTGCTGAAGAACTGAATGTTTTCAATAAGTCAGAGCCGCTGCCATTAGATAGCAACCAAACGAATACAGAAGAGCGTCGTTTAAAATATCGTTATTTAGATTTACGCCGCCCTGAGATGTCTGAGCGTCTGCGCACACGCGCCAAAATCACCAGTTTTGTTCGTAATTTTATGGATAACGAAGGGTTCTTGGACGTTGAGACGCCAATGCTAACCAAAGCAACACCGGAAGGTGCTCGTGACTACTTAGTACCAAGCCGTGTTCATAAAGGTAAATTCTACGCATTACCGCAATCACCACAATTGTTTAAACAATTACTGATGATGTCTGGTATTGACCGTTATTACCAAATCGTAAAATGCTTCCGTGATGAAGATTTACGTGCAGACCGCCAACCTGAATTTACCCAAATCGATGTTGAAACCTCATTCATGACCGCAGAGCAAGTGCGTGAAATTATGGAACGTATGATCCGTAATTTATGGTTAGAGGTAAAAGGGGTTGATTTAGGTAACTTCCCAATCATGACCTTTGCAGAAGCTATGCGTCGTTATGGTTCAGATAAACCAGACCTACGTAACCCAATGGAGTTAGTGGATGTCGCGGATATCGTAAAAGATGTTGAATTTGCGGTGTTCTCAGGCCCAGCGAACGACCCGAAAGGCCGGGTTGCGGCTCTGAAAGTCCCAGGTGGCGCTGCTATGACGCGTAAGCAAATCGACGAATATGGTCAATTTGTTGGTATTTATGGTGCGAAAGGTTTGGCTTGGATGAAAGTCAACGAACGCGCTCAAGGCCTTGAAGGTATTCAAAGTCCTGTCGCAAAATTCTTGAGCGAAGACGTGATTAACCAATTACTAGACCGCACAGGCGCAGTTGATGGCGATATCTTGTTATTCGGTGCGGGGGCAAAAAATGTCGTAACCGATTCAATGGGTGCGTTACGTTTGAAAGTCGGCCGTGATTTTGAATTAACCAATTTAAATAGCTGGCAGCCACTGTGGGTGATTGATTTCCCAATGTTTGAAGATAATGGTGAGGGCGGGTTAACTGCGATGCACCATCCATTTACTTCCCCTAAAGATTTTTCACCTGAAGAATTGGCAAGTAAACCTGAAGAAGCCGTTGCCAATGCGTATGATATGGTTATCAATGGTTACGAAGTTGGCGGTGGTTCAGTACGTATTCACCGCAATGAAATGCAACAAACGGTATTTAGTATTTTAGGCATTAATGAAGAAGACCAACGCGAAAAATTTGGCTTCTTATTAGATGCATTGAAATATGGTACGCCACCACATGCTGGCTTAGCATTTGGTCTTGACCGTTTAGTGATGCTGTTAACAGGAACCGATAATATTCGTGATGTTATTGCTTTCCCGAAAACAACAGCGGCAGCGTGTTTAATGACGAATGCTCCAAGCCATGCGAACCCTGATGCATTGACGGAGCTCGCTATCGCCGTGGTTGCGAAAGACGAAGAGTAAGCTCAATGAAAAAATATAAGCGCCCGGAATCGGTATTAGTCATTATTGTGGCTCAAAGTAGTGGACGGGTGCTTATGTTACGACGTAAAGACGACCCAGACTTCTGGCAATCAGTGACTGGAAGTTTGGAGCCTGATGAAACGCCGTATGAAACGGCATGTCGTGAAATTAAAGAAGAAACAGGTTTTGAGGTTGAACAAAACCAGCTGCAAGATTTATCGCACAGTATCATCTTTGAAATTTTCCCGCATTTCAGGCATCGTTATGCACCTGATGTGAGCCATTGCAAAGAGCATTGGTTTAAATTGGTGCTAAGCGAAGAACAAATGCCATTACTGACGGAACACAGTGAATATCGTTGGTTAGCCCCTGAGGAAGCGGCTAAGTTAACGAAATCATGGAGTAACGGTCAGGCTATTTTAGAATTTGCTAATTAATTATTGTATTGACGTTTTTGGAGATATTTCATGGCAGGTCATAGTAAATGGGCCAATACCAAACACCGTAAAGCAGCCCAAGATTCTAAGCGCGGTAAGATTTTCACAAAAATTATT
Source organism: Providencia sp. PROV130 (assembly GCF_028482225.1). NCBI lineage: Bacteria > Pseudomonadati > Pseudomonadota > Gammaproteobacteria > Enterobacterales > Morganellaceae > Providencia > Providencia sp. PROV130. The sequence continues at coordinate 81,613 of NZ_JAMPQC010000010.1, forward strand.
CGTGAGCTGGTCACCGCCGCACGTTTAGGTGGTGGTGATACCGGTACTAACCCACGTTTACGTGCCGCAGTGGATAAAGCATTATCAAATAACATGACTCGTGACACCTTAAACCGTGCAATCGCACGCGGTGTGGGTAATGATGAAAATGATAATATGGAAACCATCATTTATGAAGGTTATGGTCCTGGTGGCACAGCCGTGATGGTTGAGTGCTTAAGTGACAACCGTAACCGTACCGTATCTGAAGTACGCCATGCATTCACTAAAACTGGCGGTAACTTAGGAACAGATGGTTCAGTATCCTATTTATTCACCAAACGTGGTGTTATTACTTATGCACCGGGTGTCGATGAAGATGCATTGATGGAAGCAGCACTTGAAGCCGGTGCTGATGATGTTGAGACTTATGACGATGGTGCTATTGATGTTTACACCACGTTTGAAACGTTTGGTACGGTAAAAGATGCGTTAGACGCAGCTGGCTTTACCAGTGAAGCGGCTGAAGTTTCGATGATCCCATCGATTACCGCAGAGCTTGATGCAGAAACCGCACCAAAATTAATGCGCCTTATCGATATGTTAGAGGATTCAGACGACGTTCAAGAAGTTTATCACAACGGTGATATTTCTGACGAAGTCGCTGCCACACTGTAAATAGTGAGGCACTAAATGACAGCATAGTCATTTAGCATAATCCGCGTAGAGAAAGCGGGCTGGCGCAGCCTGTTTTCTCTAACGCCTTCTACTCTTTCATTTCCCTTATCCGCTATACTTTATTTTATATCAATGAGCTAACTCGCTTTTAGTTTTTATCAGTGATTCAAATAGCTATTTAGTTGAAATTGATAGTATTATGAAATGGATAGTATTATGAAGCTTATTAGAACAACTTGATCAATATAAAGAGGTATAGATAAATTTATATGGCGATTATTTTAGGTATTGACCCCGGTTCTCGTGTTACGGGATACGGTGTTATTCGCCAGCAAGGCCGGCAACTACTGTATTTAGGTAGTGGGTGTATTCGTACACAAGTTGATGATTTACCAAGTCGTCTGCAACGAATTTACGCGGGTGTCTCGGAAATTATCACACAATATCAACCGGATGTATTATCCATTGAACAAGTATTTATGGCGAAGAATGCGGATTCAGCATTAAAACTTGGGCAAGCTCGAGGCGCAGCTATTGTTGCTGCTGCAAACATGAATATACCCGTATTTGAATATGCAGCTCGTCAGGTCAAACAAACGGTTGTAGGTACGGGGGCCGCAGAAAAAAGCCAAGTACAGCATATGGTTAAATCAATTCTAAAATTGTCAGCAAGCCCACAGTCTGACGCAGCAGATGCTTTGGCAATTGCGATTACACATTGCCATTTCAATCAAAATCTTTTAAAAGTTGGCGATCCACGGTTAGTTTTAACTCGTGGACGTTTAAGATAGAGAGTTTATCTTAAACAGAATTGCTTATTAATAAATAGCGTGTAGCTGGATATGCATCCAGCATTTTTTGTGGTATAAACAACAGTATTGATGATAATAAACCAACCTGCTCAAGGTTTAGTTAGTAATAGAGGGCTTCAATGTGATAGGTCGTTTACGTGGTATTGTTTTAGAAAAGCAACCTCCAATCGTATTATTAGAACTACAAGGTGTCGGTTATGAAGTCCATATGCCAATGACTTGTTTCTATGAATTGCCCGAAATTGGTCAAGAAGCGATTGTTTTTACTCACTTTGTTGTTCGTGAAGATGCCCAGTTACTATATGGTTTTAACGATAAGCAAGAAAGGGCGTTATTTAAAGAGCTGATCAAAGTAAATGGTGTTGGCCCCAAATTAGCTCTTGCGATTTTATCCGGTATGTCTGCTCAACAATTTGTTTCCGCGATTGAACAAGAAGCGATTGCATCATTGGTTAAATTACCTGGAATTGGCAAGAAAACCGCAGAACGCTTAGTGGTCGAAATGAAAGACCGCTTTAAAGGACTCAATGGGGATTTATTTAATCCAAACAGCGACATTAATCTGCCAAATGTAAACAGTAAAGTTCCCAATATGGCAGATATTGAAGCAGAAGCTGCCGCTGCATTGATTGCTTTAGGGTATAAACCACAAGAAGCAAGCCGAATGGTAAGTAAAGTTGCAAAACCGGATAGCGATTCTGAAACATTGATCCGTGATGCCCTTCGCGCCGCACTTTGATTGAGAGAATTTTAATATGATTGAAGCTGATCGCCTAATAACTGCTGAAGTATTACAGTCAGATGAAGAAGCTATTGACCGTGCGATCAGGCCAAAGCTATTGAATGAGTACATTGGTCAGCCTCAGGTTAAAGACCAAATGGAAATATTTATTCAAGCAGCGAAAATGCGAGGCGATGCGCTTGACCATCTGCTCATCTTTGGCCCTCCAGGGTTAGGAAAAACCACTCTAGCAGGGATTGTTGCAAATGAACTCGGTGTTAATCTGCGTACCACTTCAGGGCCCGTATTAGAAAAAGCAGGCGATTTAGCTGCCATGCTAACTAATTTAGAGCCCCATGATGTCCTATTTATTGATGAAATCCATCGATTATCTCCAGTTGTTGAGGAAATACTTTATCCTGCAATGGAAGATTACCAACTCGATATCATGATAGGTGAAGGACCTGCAGCGCGCTCGATTAAAATTGATCTTCCGCCTTTCACATTAATTGGCGCAACGACTCGGGCAGGGTCGCTCACATCACCATTACGTGATCGCTTTGGTATTGTGCAACGCCTAGAATTTTATCAAGTTGATGATTTACAACATATTGTCAAGCGTAGTGCCCAATATATGGGGTTAGATATCACCGAAGAAGGGGCGCTACAAGTTGCGATGCGTTCAAGGGGAACTCCACGTATCACCAACCGTTTGTTACGTCGTGTACGGGATTTTGCTCAAGTGAAAGGTGATGGTTCGATTGATGGGCTAATTGCTAACCAAGCTTTGGACATGCTAAATGTCGATGCTGCAGGTTTTGATTATTTAGATAGAAAGCTTCTAGTTGCTATCATTGATAAATTTATGGGTGGTCCTGTTGGTGTTGATAACCTCGCCGCAGCCATTGGAGAGGAGCGCGAAACTATAGAGGATGTTTTAGAGCCTTATCTTATCCAGCAAGGTTTTATTCAGCGTACCCCTCGAGGTCGAATGGCGACGGTTCATGCATATAACCACTTTGGTTTAACGCCTAAAGAAATTTAATTATATTAAATGAATAAATATGGCCCCAACATTGTTTTCAATGTTGGGGCCATTTGCATTAAAAATAGTATGTAATAACTGAAATTATGTAGCTTAAAGCTTAAATTAATTTTTCGCTTTTATTGCTAAGCTAAGTACAAATAGAATAGCCGATACCAACACAACTGATGGCCCAGCAGGGGTATCGTAGAAAGCAGAGAGAGTTAGCCCCCCGGTTACAGCAATCATACCAATTAAGACAGCGATGAAGGCCATTTGCTCAGGTGTTCGAGCAAAACGCCGAGCCGTTGCTGCTGGTATAATCAATAAAGACGTAATAATTAATGCTCCGACAAATTTCATTGCGATACCAATTGTTAGTGCGGTAACTAACATCAGTAATAAGCGCAGTCGTTGAATATTAATCCCATCAACAAAAGCAAGTTCAGGGCTAACCGTTATCGACAAAAGTGCCCGCCAACGATAAAAAAGCAACCCGCAAACGACAATAACGCCAATAAAAATCGTTATAATGTCTTCATAGCTTACTGAGAGTAAGTCACCAAATAAGTAAGCCATTAGGTCAACGCGAACATTAGCCATTAAGCTAACAACGACTAAACCTAAAGACAGCGAACTGTGTGCCATAATTCCCAGTAAAGTATCAACGGCAAGTTGTGGGCGCTTTTCTAGCCAAACTAAAATTAAGGCTAGTAGCAAGGTTACAGCAATAACGGCATAGAATGGGTTGATATTTAATAGAAGCCCAAATGCAACTCCTAATAATGAAGCATGAGCTAGCGTATCGCCAAAATAGGACATTCGGCGCCACACTACAAAAGAGCCTAGAGGACCTGCCGCAATGGCAAGTAGCATGCCTGCTATCCAGCCAGGTAATAGTAACTCAATCATGTTTGCAGTCCTTGCTGTGTTGGTGACCAACAATAATATTACCTTCTAAATCATGTTGATGATTATGTTGATGGCGGTATACACCAAGTTGTTGAGCACCGCGATAACCAAACATTGCGACAAATTCTGGGTGGTTTGAAACAACATCGGGCGCACCAGAACAGCAAATATGGCCGTTAATGCAAAGTACTTTATCTGTTTTTGCCATCACGAGATGCAAGTCATGGGAAACCATTAATACAGCGCAGTTAAGCTCAGTTCTTAATTGGTTGATTAAGTCATATAGTGCAACTTGGCCTGTAATATCAACGCCTTGAGCTGGTTCATCAAGTACGAGGAGATCCGGTTTATTGAGTAGGGCACGAGCCAGTAAAACACGTTGTGTTTCACCGCCTGATAACTTTTGCATCGGTTGTTCAAGTAAATGCGTTGCTTTGACTCTTTTGAGTGCAGGTAATAAATGCTCTTTACGAACACCAAGTTTTAATAACATAAAACGTTTAACAGTGAGGGGTAGCGTCGTATCCAAATGAAGTTTTTGTGGAACATAGCCAATAGCGAGAGAAGAAGGACGCGTAATAGTACCTGATGTAGGGGCAAGTAGCCCGAGTACAACACGTACAATTGTTGATTTTCCAGCTCCATTCGGGCCTAAAAGGGTTACGATATCACCTTTATTCAGTTCAAAGGTAACATCATTGAGAACCTGTTTTTCGCCAAATGAAACAGAAATCTTATTTAAAGTCAGTAATGGTTGCATGTGAAAAACATCTTGCAGAATTCATGTTGTGTTATATTATAACATTTCAAAATCAAAATCACGGAAAAAGACTGCTATGATACATAAATCGAAAAACATTGCCTGCAAATTTCTTTTTGGGGCGGTGGCGAGCTCCGTATTAAGTGCAACAATGGTATCCGCTGCGAATGCTGATGTTGTGGCTTCAATTCGCCCACTGGCCTTTATTGCCGCGGGAATTGCTGATGGTGTCACTGAGACACAAGTTTTATTACCAGACGGTGCTTCGCCCCATGATTATGCACTTAAACCTTCTGATTTGAAAAAAATTAAACAGGCTGATTTATTCGTATGGGTTGGTCCTGATATGGAAATGTTTTTACAGAAGCCAATCAATACATTACCGCAGAATAAACGCCTAGCATTGGCTGAACAGAAAAATATTAAGCCACTTCTTATGGCAGAGTCCCATGAAGATGAACACGACCATGAACATGGAGATGAAGCTAATCATGACAAGGATCACGAACATCATCACCACGGTGAGTATAATATGCACATCTGGTTGTCTCCAGAAATTGCAAATTTTGCTGCGCAAGACATTTATGAACGTTTAGTAGAGCTTTATCCTGATCAAAAAGATAAGCTAGACGTAAACCTTCGTAAATTCAAAGAAAATATGACGCAAAATGATCAGAAAATTGCTAGTATTTTGCAGCCAGCTAAAAACAAGGGTTATTTTGTTTTTCACGACGCTTATGGCTACTTTGAAAAACACTATCAATTAGCTCCATTGGGGCACTTTACGATAAACCCAGAAATACAACCTGGCGCGCAGAAATTACATCAAATACGAACACAATTGGTTGAGCATAAAGCGCAATGTGTTTTTGCTGAGCCGCAATTCAGGCCTGCTGTGATTGAAAGTGTAGCACGTAATACGGGGGTGAAAATGGGAACTCTCGACCCACTAGGAATTGGGCTGGCAATAGGGCCGGATAGCTACATGCAGTTTTTGACTCAATTATCAGAGCAATATGCCAGCTGCCTGGATTAAAAATAGAAGGAATTGTTTAGTGCAGCAAATGGCCAAAAGTCTGGCTCAGGTATACGGTAGCCTGTCTAGAACACACAAAATTGTATTAAGTACGCTCACTGTAGCGACTATGGCCGTCGCAATTTGGCGGCCAGTTCATGTACCAACAACTGCTGAATATGATGGTACACCGGATACCATCATTCCGCTCTCATTATTACCTGCAAGTGATGCTACCGACGATATAATTCAAGACAGTAGTGAGCAGCTACCCGATGAAGGCCTCGCTGATACCGAAGCAGAAGCCGTAGAGACGGGGGGCGTGGCTGCGCCTCTCGTCCATGAATATGTGGTTGCAAGTGGTGATAACTTAACGACTATTTTAACTCAATTCGGTATTGAAGCTGGTGATGTTGCAACACTATCTAATCAACATAAATCACTGAGAAATCTGAAGATAGGCCAGTCATTAAATTGGTCGTTAAGTGATCAGGGTGAGTTAGAGTCATTAACATGGGAAGTTTCTCGCCGTGAGACCCGCGTATTTACCCGTGTTGGGACGACAAACAAATTTGAAGAAGCTAAGCAGATTCGCGAAGGTGAATGGACTAACAGTGTTTTAAAAGGTACGGTTGACGGTACATTTGCACAAAGCACAAATAAAGCGGGCTTAACACGCAATGAAGGCCGTGAGGTAATTAAAGCCTTACAATGGCAGGTTGATTTCAAAAAATTGAAAAAAGGCGATAAGTTCAGTGTATTAATGAGCAGGGAAATGCTTAATGGTCGCAGTGAACAGAGCCAACTTATTGGTGTTCGCCTACAAACGAATGGGAAAAGCTATTATGCTTTTCGTGCTGAAGATGGGCGCTATTATGACAGCGAAGGAAACGGGTTAGAACGTGGTTTCTTACGTTTTCCAACTGCTAAGCAGTTTAGAGTCTCTTCACAATTCAACCCTCGACGAGTTAACCCAGTTACTGGGCGCGTAGCACCGCATAAAGGTGTGGATTTCGCAATGCCTGTTGGCACACCCGTACTTGCTGTTGGTGATGGCGAAGTGATTGTTTCAAAATACAGCGGCGCTGCAGGTAACTTTATTGCAATCCGTCATGGTCGCCAATATACAACTCGTTACATGCACTTACGTCAATTACTCGTTAAGCCAGGCCAGAAAGTTAAGCGCGGTGATCGCATTGCGTTATCAGGCAATACTGGGCGTTCGACTGGTCCTCATCTACATTTTGAAATGTGGGTAAATCAACAAGCGGTAAATCCACTTACCGCAAAATTACCGAGTTCTGGTGGTTTAACAGGAAAAGAGCGTAAAGAATATTTAGCGCTAGTGAAAGAAACGAAACCACAACTCAAGCTACAGTAATTTAAGTTTCTATTTTTATCGCTGGCAGGTACTTGTATCTGACAGTTTTCTTTGTAATGCTCCCGTAAACTATTATTATAAGCTATAGAAAGATGGCTATTATTCACTTGAGTACAGCATGAATAAAGATCAAGACACTGATAATAAAAAAGGCTATGTGCCAACTTTTCACCGTTCTTACCTGTTACCTAAGTATTGGGGGGTGTGGCTAGGAGCTGGTGTTTTAGCGGGGTTGGCTTTCATTCCGGTTAAGATCCGTGACCCTTTACTTGCTAAAATAGGAAAATGGGTTGGGCGACTTGCTAAAAGTGGCCGTCGTCGTGCCAAAATTAACTTACTCTATTGTTTTCCGGAATTGACAGAACATCAACGAGAAGAGTTAGTTGACCGCATGTTTGAAACCGCACCACAGTCCTTTGTTATGTTGGCAGAGTTATGTCTTCGTGGTGCGAGTAAAACGCTAGCTAGGACACATTGGCATAATCAAGAAATTTTAGAGCGCTTAAAACAGCAGCAAAGCAATGTTATCTTTATGGTTCCTCATGGCTGGGCTGTTGATGCGCCAGCCATGCTATTAGCAGCAAAAGGCCAGAAAATGGCTGCAATGTTTCATCACCAAAAGAACCCTGTTGCCGATTATTTATGGAATAAAGCAAGATACCACTTCGGTGGGCGCTTGCATTCAAGAGAGGCGGGGATTAAGCCTTTTATCGCTTCTGTTAGGCAAGGTTATTGGGGCTTTTATCTTCCTGACCAAGATCATGGTGAAGAGCATAGTGAATTTGTTGATTTTTTTGGCACATATAAGGCGACATTACCTGCTATTGGTAGGCTAATGAAAGTTTGCAAGGCGAAAGTTGTACCGCTATTTCCCGTTTATGATCATAAAACGCACCAATTGCATATTTATATCCGCGAACCAATGGATGATATCGATGGGAAGGATGATAAGTACATCGCACGAAGAATGAATGAGGAACTGGAATATTTGGTTTCTCCGAATTTAGAACAATACACATGGATATTAAAGCTATTAAAAACGCGAAAAGAGGGGGAGATAGAGCCTTATCAGCGTAAAGATCTCTACCGTTAGTGTTTAGTTTTACAGAATAGTGTTTAAGCCATTACTTTTTAAGTAATGGCTTTTTTTATTTAAAAGTGTGTATTTATAGAAATATACGCTTGATGACGGGGGATTTTAAAAAACGGTACACGATTATTCATAACAAAAATTTAGGATAGTACATTAGTAATTTATAGATGTTTCATTCATTTTTTGAGCTGTATCTAATTTTTGTAAAGTCTTGATAAAAATGAGAAGAACAAAATTCAAATTAACTTATTGATTTACATGTTAATTATAAATTTTGCATTAGATGTTCATAACTTACATGACAGAAAGTTAAGTACAATATAAGGAAGATATGCTTAATAAACATGATAAAAGAGCAAAAAAACTTATGTATTCGTTTAATTAACAATAATTAAGTTGAGGTATGCTAAAAGGTTTTGGACGGTAGAGTTTAATCTTAAGCTCGGAGGTCAATTTGATACATGAGTAAGGAAATGAGAACAATTTGATAATTTTTTTTTAGAAAAAGTGGTGGTCGCTATCCTAAGCATTAATTATAGAATGAACGAGGGTTCATATTATTACTTACCTAACATCTGATAAACTAGAACTGATAAATATCAAACCGTATCGTTTTAAGTAATTATTAGCAGTAATTAGTCTGCGTTACATCAATCATGAAATTAAGTCTTAGTATATATACTAAATTGACTTTATTTCAATATCTGTATTGTGATATTCCTTTTTATTTATCCAATGTAAAGCCAACTATGCAGTAGATAATATTATAAAGTCATCGTTAAATGACTAGCCAATTATGGTTATTATTTGTATACATTACAAAAATTATCATTGAGTATTGGTTTTTTCTTCAAAAATTATTTTTGTTTAATATTTATGAGGTTGTTAATTTTTTATTTAATAATAATAATTTATTTTTATTTGAAATTAAATATGCTAGGGGTGATTTTTTTATTTACATTCTTACTTTGTTGTTTTTTTAAATTTAAACTTAAATTATTTATTGATTATTTCTATTTATGATGTAGTAAGTGTAAAAACTATATTTTAAATATAAAATTAATCTTTATATTAAAAATCATTCCTTACATACTAAAAAAAAGAACTTAAATAATTTTAAACATATGGGTAAATACTAAGCATTATGTATAATCACTTATTAACGATTATAAAATATATTGCTATATTTTAATTATATAATAAAAATGACTCCCAGATTAATACTTGGAGACTCTATGGAAAAAACTCGAACAACGTTAGATCAATGGATAACTCTACAGGCAGTGGTTGACTACGGTGGTTTTGCTCAAGCAGCTGAAATTTTGCATAGGACACAGTCATCAATTAGCTACACCATTAGTAAATTAGAGCAAACATTGGAAATTGAAATATTTTCTTTAGAAAAACGTCGTGCAGTATTAACTAAACAAGGAGAGCAGCTATTAGCGCTATCGAGAGAGGTAACAAATAAAGCAATTTCATTAGAAGAGGTTGCTAAATCATTAAATTATGAAGGAAATAATAAAATTAATATTGTTATTGATTCACTATATCAAAGTGATGAAATACTGAAAAAAATTGGGAATTTAAGTCGCTCCAAAAAGGATTATGATATTGATTTAAAAAGCATTTTATTAAAAAAACCAGATGTTTTCGGAGTTAAAAATTATGATTTATTAATTACTCACCATTACGTTGAGTCGTTAAACCCTATATTCCTCGAGCAAGTTGAGGCGGTGTTTGTAACCAATCCAAATCATAAGCTTCAACATTGCCATGCTGATAATAAATTGAAATTAATGGAAAAAACAACATTGATTGCTTTGGAATCTACAGAGATGGATGGGATAAAAAACATCCAAACTATTCATGTTCCTAATGTGGATTTAGCAATTCAATTAGCTGAGAATTCGATTGGATATTTATGGTTGCCAAAAAATTTAGTCCAGAAGGAATTGAATAATAATTCATTAAAAGAGCTGAAAACAGCAAATAACAAATCCTTCTATAATTTCTACATGTATATGAATAAAAATTCAATGGCTAATGAAATTTTAAGATACTACCTAATTGATAATGAAAAAATAAATGAATGAGTCAATTAATGAATAATCAAAATCAAACATAAATATTTTAGATGTCATTTTAAAAAATTCAATGTATCCATTAGTTAACTTAACTAAAGGTAAATGGTATATTTCTTTCGCACACCTAATATGAGTAATTGATTTATTCATATAGTAGTAATTAATAATTCAAAATTTATATTATAGGAACTATTATGAGTATTCTAAAAAAATCCCTAGCAGTATTAGGGGTTGCTTTAGCTGTAACATCTGCGCCAACTGTTTTTGCTTCAGGTACAATTAATTTTACCGGGGAAATAACTGACATAGCTTGTACAGTTGATAGCAACTCAAAAAACTTAAATGTTGACCTTGGAAAGGTATCAGCTAAAAGTTTAGCTGCACAGGGTGAAGTGGCAGGATTGAAAGACTTCACGATTAAACTTGTTGATTGTCCAGCAAACTCGAAAGTAACCGTACGCTTTGGTGGTACACGTGATACTGCAGACCGCGATATTCTTGCCATTAACCAAGGTGCAGGTGTTGCAAATAATGTCGGTATTGCTTTATTTGAAAAAGACGCAACAACACAAATCAAATTATTTGATGATTCAAAACAAATTGAATTCGATGGTGCAACAGTAGATTTAGATTACGTAGCTCGTTATAAAGCAACAGGCGTAGCAACTGCAGGCCCCGCTAATAGTAGTGCCGTATATAGCATTCAATATCATTAATTAGTTGGAGGGTGACAATGGTTGCCCTCTTTCTCACATCAATATCATGGCTGTTTTATGAAAAAAATATTTTTTTCAATCTGTATATGTTTATTTTCTATTTCTAACATCTCTCAAGCGTCAGGTATTAGTGTAGGTGGAACGCGTTTTGTCTATGAAGAAAACAAACGTGAAATTGACATCCCGATTTTTAATAGTGATAAAGAAAAACCATTTTTAATCCAAAGTTGGGTTTCTCCATTTAATGGTGAGGGTAAAGCACCATTTATTGCTACGCCACCATTATTCCGAATTGAACCTGATACAAACGGCTCAGCGAGGATCTCATACATAGGTGAACCTATAAATTCAAATGAAGAAAAAATCTATTTGCTTAATATTAAATCAATACCACCGAAAGATAATAGTATTGAAAATGAACTACAGATAATTATAAACTCACAATTTAAATTATTTTTAAGATCGAAAGATATTGAACCTTTTGATTTTGAAAAAGTTAATTTAGTTGAAAAATCAGATGGAATTATGATTGATAACCAAACACCCTATCATTTATCAATCAAAAATATCCTCATCAATGGCATGGTCATTGATGGTGCTAGCTTAATATACCCATTTAAAAATGACTACATTCTTAAGAAAAAAACAAATAATGGCGATTCAATAGTTATTCAGTTTATTAATGACTATGGCGCTATCATAGAGAAAAAAACCAAGTAAGAGTATCTAAGATGTCAGTTCTCTATACCAAAAATAGGCTTATGTATTCTAAAATTTTTACTACGATCAGCTTAATATTGTATGCAAATAATACAATTGCTGAAGATATATTTGATATTAATGCCATCAACACTGGAATTGAAAGTCAAGTTGCCGATGTGAATAGCTTGGGCTATTTGTCTTCCGCAGGTGGGCAATTGCCAGGTGATTATTTTGTTGATATTTATATTAATGATCAACTGGTAGATAATAAGAATATTACATTTTTATTTGATGATAAAACTAAAAGGTTACTCCCTGAAATAACAAAAAAAATGCTACTAGAGTGGGGAGTGAAAAACTCAGCAAGCGAAAAATTCTCAGTAATTGAAAATGATGAATACTTGAAAGATATTGCTCAAATTATTCCTAGCGCTAATTATCAATACAAATTCGAAATCCAACAATTACAAATAAGTATTCCTCAAATTGGATTAGAAAATACTAACCGAGGTTACGTTGAACCAAAAGAATGGGATGATGGAATTAATGCGGCATTTGTTAATTACACTGCAAGATTTAATAAGCATTGGTACCAAAATAGAGACAACAGAGATAACACATTCTTAGGTTTAAGAAGTGGTATTAATCTAAATGCTTGGCGTTTACGTAGCTATAGCACATATAGTAATACAACAAATGAAACAAATTGGAATAATTTACAAACCTATATAGAACGAGATATCAGAAGTTTAAAAAGCCGATTAACGATTGGTGAAACATCCTCTGATAATGGTGTGATGGAAAGCAATCCTTATCGTGGAATAAGGTTAGCTTCCGATGAAAGTATGTTGCCCCAAAGTGAAAGGGGTTTTGCACCGACAGTGACAGGAATTGCACAATCAAATGCGATTGTTACTATCAGGCAAAATGGTAATGTGATTTATCAAACAACTGTACCACCTGGTGAGTTTTCAATTAATGATCTATATCCAACTTCATACAGTGGTGACCTTGAGGTCTCCATTGAAGAAGCTAATGGAACCATCCGATCTTTTATTCAGCCGTTTTCAGCAGTCCCCATGATGCAAAGAGCAGGTGCATTAAAATATAGTGTGGATATTGGTAAATATAATGTTGATAGTGCACGACGTAAACCAAATTTTGCGCAAGCATCAGCAATTTATGGGTTACCATATAACTTATCCGCTTATGGAGGGTTTTTAGTTTCCCAAGACTATCAAGCTTACACAGTAGGTACTGGAATAAATTTAGGTAATATTGGTGCGATATCGGCAGATATTACACAAGCATCAACACAATTGATTGATAAAAAGAAGGCAGAAGGGCAATCGTACCGAATCCAATATTCAAAATATATTCCAGACACAGGTACTTCTTTTTCTTTGGCATCATATCGCTATTCAACAAAGAATTATTATGACTTCTCTGATTCGAATAATTACTTTTATAACATCGGTCGGAAAAAACAACAGTTTCAAGCATCAGTATCCCAATCACTTAACGGGATAGGTTATTTATCAGTGAATGGTTACCAGCAATATTATTGGGATAAAAGTGGTTCAGATAAAAATTTAACAATGAGTTTTAGTTCTAATTATAATTCGATGAATTACAGTGTTGCTTATTCTTATACAAAGCAAGATTATTCGAATACCAATGACCAAATGCTGTCATTAAATTTAAGTATTCCTTTTGATTTAGGGCGGAGAAATAATTGGATCAATTATAGCTATAATAGCAGTAAAAATGGCGACTCTATTAGCTCATTGAGTTTTAATGGTACGCAATTAGAAGATAATAATTTGCAGTATGACCTTACGCAAAGATATAACCACAGCCATGATGAATATAGTAGTTCCGTTAGTGCAAACTATATCGTTTCATCAGGGGAATACAGTGCAGGTTATAATTATGACCCTAAATATCATTCTGTCGATCTCGGTGCAACAGGAGCGTTATTACTGCATTCTGGAGGGTTAACGACATCACGTACTATTCATGATTCTGCAGTGCTGGTAAAAGCTGAAGATATTGATAATTTAAAAGTGAATAATGCGCAGTCGCTCTATACTAATTCTTCAGGATTTGCCGTAATCCCTACGGTTACACGCTATGAACGAAATAAAATTAGTGTCGATACTGCAACATTAAGTGGTAATAATGATGTTGCTATTAATACAACAACCGTCGTTCCTACTCAAGGAGCTATTGTATTAGCTAATTTTCAAGCAAAACGCGGTGCTAGAGTATTACTAAAACTGCAGTATGCAGGCAAACCCATTGCATTTGGCACACAAGTTTCTGTTATAGAAAATGAAGAGCAAGTGACAGGGGGGATTGTTGCAAATGATGGGGAAGTTTATTTAAGCGGTGTTCCAGCGCAAAGTACCGTCATTGTAAAATGGGGTAATAGTCATAATCAACAATGTACAGTTCCACTTTCATTATCGTTAGAAAATGAAAAAATTCAGTTTATAGAACGAACTTGTGAATAGGAGTCGTCATGAATAATTTAGGATTAAAAATCGGCATTCCGTTACTTTTATATTCACAATTTGGTGTTGCAGAATTTAGGGCCGAATTTACTAACCAACTTGTTAATTCGAATAAAACACTTTATGTCTCACGCACATTACCCGTAGGTACTTTTATTGGTTCAGTTGATTTAGGTACTCATTCCCCTTGGGTGTGGTGGAATGTAACTGGTAATACAGAAGTTGGCATATATTTACCAAGCGGATCAGGAAATTCAAGGTACATTTCTGGTGTAGGTTATGTGAGAGAAGTGAATAGTTCCGGCGTTGGTTATGCTTTGCATGGAACAGTGATGAGTCCTTGCTCTGGTTCTGCGTATGTTGATGGAGTAAATACGAAAGATGGAAATATTAGTAATAGGTTAATTTGTGGTTCTAATGCATCATCAGCAACATACACTGTAAAGTTAAGAGCAGATTTTTATAAAGTTGGTAATAATGTTAAAAGCCAAACGTTGCCAACCACTAATGCTGCGATGTTAATTTTATTCCATAATGGCTTTATTACGTCAGATTTATATGGAAGAGTCGAACCCAAAGTGGCTATGGGACCAATTAATGTTATTTCGAGTGGTTGTGAAGTTAAAAATAAGTCAATAGATGTGCCGTTCGGTAAAGTCAGCAAATCGTCGTTTACAGGTGTTGGTTCAACGAGCCCCGAGAGCAAGAAAAATTTTCAAATTCAATTAGACTGTGACCCAATATCACCGATAAAAATTACGTTTATTGGATCCCAAGATGCAAGCCAAACACCAGGGGCAATCGCACTCAATAATTTAGCCGATGAAAATACAGCGAAGGGCTATGCAATCCAAGTGAAATATAAAGGAGCACCTATTAAGCTTAATCAGCTAATGCCTATCGTTGAACAAAATAATGTAGGGCAATATAACATTCCATTGGAAGCTGCTTATATCCAAACTCAATCTACAACAACTGCTGGGAAAGCAAACGGTACGTTACAATTTAATCTACAATATCACTAAGTTCTATTTGCTCTGTACATAACATGCAGAGCTTACTGTCTTGCATTACTTCTTGTTTAGTCATCATTTTGCACTTTATCTTAATTCATCACTAATCTGAAGTAAGTTATAGTTAGCTTTTATTGATGAATAAATTGAGGACGACTATGGCATTTGATCGTATGGATTGGCATTACGGTGGTGATTATCCATCAGACTTACCAAATGAGAATGGAGGCACCCATATTGGCTTTTATTTAACATGGATTATTCATAATCATTTAGTGGGAGAATTTCATACTGAAGAATCAGAGGAAGAACTTGCATTAGTTAAAGCTCGAAAGTTGGATGGCCGTGAATTTTTGATGACAATGTGTGATGAAAAATTTATAGATGAAGATTTAAGTGATGAAGGTAATGCTTTTACTCAGTTTTACTATGCAGCGGAAGAGAAGGGCTATTTTGAAGATTACGAACGTGTCCTGAAAGGTGATTTACCAACAACTTACCATATAGAAAATTCATGGGAAAATTATGATAAAATTGCCCCTGTAATTAGCGAAGCATATACCAAATGGAAACAAGCTCAAGGTTAGATAGAGCAACAATATAAAAGAAAGCCCCCACCCATAGGCGAGGGCTAAAAGATTATTCGACTTCTAGAATACGACAAGTATTCGTGCTACCTACGGTGCCCATTAAGTCGCCCTGAGTGACAAGAACCACGTCACCACTCATTAAATAGCCGTTATCACGTAAACGCGTCACTGCTTCATTAGCAGCCGCAATACCATCTGTGTGGGTGCTACAGAAAACTGGGGTAACACCACGGTATAGAGAACATTGGTTGAGCGTTTTTTCATGACGAGACATTGCAAAAATAGGTAAGCCAGAACTGATACGAGACATCATACGAGCAGTACGACCAGATTCAGTCATTGCAATGATAGCTTTAACCCCTTTAAGGTGGTTCGCAGCATACATTGTTGACATAGCAATTGCTTCTTCTGGGCTGCTAAATTCTGCATCTAAACGGTGTTTAGATACATTCAGGCCAGGCATTTTTTCTGCACCAAAGCAAACTTGTGCCATTGCAGCTACCGTTTCTGCAGGGTACTGACCTGCGGCTGTTTCAGCGGAAAGCATAACGGCATCGGTACCATCCAACACCGCATTTGCAACGTCCATGACTTCGGCTCGTGTTGGCATTGGGTTAGTGATCATCGATTCCATCATTTGTGTTGCAGTGATAACAACGCGATTTAATTGACGTGAACGACGGATTAATTTTTTCTGAACAGCAACTAACTCAGGATCGCCAATTTCTACACCGAGGTCACCACGAGCAACCATGACGACATCAGAAGCGAGAATAACCTCATCCATAACTTCATCATTGGCAACGGCTTCAGCACGCTCGACTTTAGCAACAATTTGACATTCACAACCCGCATCACGAGCCAATCGGCGCGCATAATCTAAATCTTCACCAGAGCGAGGGAATGAAACGGCTAAATAGTCGACATTAATTTTGGCTGCGGTTTTTATATCTTCTTTGTCTTTGTCTGTTAATGCTTCAGCAGAAAGACCGCCACCGAGTTTATTAATACCTTTATTGTTAGATAATTGGCCACCAACAGTAACTTCTGTAAAGACTTGTAATCCTTGGACTTCTCGGACTTTTAATTGAACACGCCCATCATCAAGAAGTAAAATATCGCCTGGAACGACATCGGCAGGTAAGCCTTTATAGTCGATACCCACTTTTTCTTGGCAACCTTCACCTTTACCTAAATTGGCATCAAGAATGAATTTATCACCAATATTGAGGAAAACTTTACCATCTTTAAACGTAGAAACACGAATTTTAGGGCCTTGTAAATCACCGAGGATCGCAACGTGACGTCCTAAACGAGCGGCAATCTCACGTACTTTATTAGCACGTAATAGATGGTCTTCTGGAGTTCCGTGGGAGAAGTTAAGGCGAACAACGTTGGCGCCAGCATTGATAATTTTTTCAAGATTATTATCGCGATCAGTAGCTGGACCAAGAGTTGTAACAATTTTAGTTCTTCTAAGCCGTCTAGACATGTATTACTCCGTTGACCTGTAATGGTGTTGATAAAAGAGTGAAACCATTTCACTCCATTTCGAAACCTGTTTACTGCAAATAGGGATGCTGACACGAGCACAGCTATTATATACAGCCAATTTCTTAATGCTATCAGGTCTGTAAAACTATTAAAGCCTGAAAAGCAAAGAAAAGCGTTTATCTTGTCAATTTATTGCCTTTAGATGCTATCAAACCGCGAATCCCGTAATGCTTCTTTGACGCGCTTCAAGTTATCTCTAAATTTTTCACCTCTTCTTAACGTAAAACCCGTTGTTAATACGTCAATTACTGCGAGCTGAGCCATTCTTGATACCATCGGCATATAGATATCTGTATCTTCAGGCACATCAATAATGATAGATAGGGAAGCGGCTTGGGATAGCGGAGAGTTTTCTGAGGTAATTGCTATGACGGTGGCATCGTTTTCCCGTGCTAAACGTGCCATGTCAACTAATGCCTTAGTTCTTCCCGTATGGGAAATGAGCACAATAACGTCCCCCTCAGCACTATTGATACAGCTCATACGTTGCATGACAATATCATCGAAGTATATGACAGGAATATTAAAGCGGAAAAATTTATTCATTGCGTCGTGGGCGACAGCAGCAGAGGCACCAAAGCCAAAAAAACTGATTTTTCGTGCTTGGGTTAATAAATCAACAGCACGGTTAATTGCACTAATATCGAGTGTATGTTTCACATTATCTAATCCGGCCATAGCCGATTCAAAAATTTTGTGAGTATAGGTATTTACTGTGTCAGTTTCTTCTATATGGCGATTGATGTAAGGGGTGCCATTGGCTAAGTTTTGCGCTAATCGTAATTTAAAATCAGGGAATCCTTTCGTGCCCATTTTCCGACAAAAGCGGTTTACTGTTGGTTCGCTAACATCTGCTAATTGCGCTAGTGTGGCGATACTAAGATGAATGGCATTTTGTGGCATACCTAAAATAACGTCAGCCACCTTTTTTTCTGATTTACTTAAAAAATCGAGACTTGTTTTCATTTGTTCTAAAATATTCATATAGCAAAAGCGCCTATTTCATCGAAAGGGGAAATTTGTGAGTCATCACGTTATCCTATTGTTGATTTTTAATTTCTTGTCGTGATGCTGTAATAGAGAGTGAAAATATACTATGTATGATATGTAAGCTATCTGAATGCAGGTGATAACTAGCAGCTTTTTGTGAAACTTTGACCCGTATCTAATTTTCAGATTAGTAAACATCCTACATATTTTGTTATTTTTTTACGGAAGCTGTCTCCATTCAGTTAAATCGCATCTTTTTAATACACTAAAAATTATTCAGTGTGTAACATAAGAGTAAACAGGGAATATGTTGTTTTTTTCATCATAAAAACTGTGATCGGTATCATGAAGATTTACTGGGCACTAGCAACAGGGTACATTAGCGGAATTAGGGCTAATTTTAACAAAATTACAATAAGGCCTATCCTAGTTAGGTCTTACATTCCGCAAATTGAGGAGAACCAATATGGCGGTACATAATGCTGCTCAAGCTTGTGACTTAATTATTTTTGGCACCAAGGGAGACCTCGCTCGTCGTAAGCTGCTGCCATCGCTTTATCAATTAGAGAAAGCGGGTTACATTCATCCAGACACGCGTATTATTGGCGTCGGTCGGGCTGAATGGAGTCAAGATGATTATGTCCACTTTGTCAAAGAAGCGTTAGATAAGTTCTTAAAAGAAGATCTCGATTCAGCATTGTGGGAAAAACTGAGCTCTCGCTTGGATTTTTGTAACTTAGACGTTAACCAGACTGAAAGTTTTGTGCGTTTAGCTGAAATGTTAAAACAAGATGCACAACCAGCTATCCATTACTTTGCCATGCCACCGAGTACCTTTGGTGCAATGTGCCAAGGGCTGGGTCATGCTAAATTAAATAAAAAGCCAAATCGTGTTGTCATGGAAAAACCACTGGGAACGGATTTAGCGTCGTCACAAGAAATTAATAATGAAGTGGCCAAGTATTTTGATGAAAGCCAAGTTTATCGTATTGACCACTATCTTGGTAAAGAAACGGTTTTAAACTTACTCGCATTACGTTTTGCAAACTCGTTATTTATCAATAACTGGGACAACCGCACTATCGATCATGTCCAGATCACGGTTGCAGAAGAAGTGGGAATCGAAGGTCGTTGGGGCTATTTCGATCAAGCTGGCCAAATGCGTGATATGGTGCAAAACCACTTATTGCAAATCTTAACGATGATTGCGATGTCACCACCGGCAGATTTAACCACAGACCGTATTCGTGATGAAAAAGTGAAAGTCTTACGTTCTTTACGTCGCATTGACCATACTAATGTGCGTGAAAAGGCAGTACGTGGGCAATATACCTCTGGTTTTGTTCAAGGCAAAAAAGTCCCAGGATATTTAGAGGAAGAAGGGGCGAATAAGCAAAGTATGACTGAGTCATTCGTTGCTTTGCGTGTTGATATTGATGACTGGCGTTGGGCGGGTGTGCCTTTCTATTTACGTACGGGGAAACGCCTACCGGCTAAATGTTCAGAAGTTGTGGTTTATTTTAAAAAGCCCGCGTTGAATATTTTCTCGGAAAGTTATCAAGATCTGCCTCAGAATAAACTAACCATTCGTTTGCAGCCAGACGAAGGGATTGATATTGAAATTATGAATAAGGCACCAGGCCTTGATCATAAACACCGTTTACAAACTACTAAATTGGATTTAAGTTTCTCCGAAACTTTCAACCAAACTCACCTTGCAGACGCTTATGAACGTTTATTGCTTGAAGCAATGCGTGGCATTCAAGCACTGTTTGTTCGTCGTGATGAAGTAGAAGAAGCATGGAAATTTGTTGACTCTATTATAGATGCATGGGCAATGGACAATGAAGCGCCTAAGCCATACCAAGCAGGGACTTGGGGGCCGATTGCATCTGTAGCAATGATTGCTCGTGATGGTCGTTCGTGGAATGAGTTTGAATAAAATTATCAATACTTGAAATATTAGACAGTGTATTGACTAAAATGGCGGGTTAATCCCGCCATTTCTCTATGCTTCTTATATCGTGGTATTAAAGAATTAATTCACTACGCCCAGTAGCGGCCATGTGAATAATTGCTTGTTCGATACGTAAACACGCCATTTTAGCGGCATCAGGAACGGATAACCCAGCTAATAATTGTGCAGTGAGTTCTGCACCAAATAAATCCCCCGTTCCTTTTGGCGTGACAGGGTAACGTTTGTGGCGGATAACAGCCACGTTATCTTTGGTAACACAGACTACTTCGATATTATCATCATCAGGCTGGAAAGCACTTGTGATGATTACCCACTGGGTATTTCCTTTTAATAAGCTGCGGGCTGCAGCTGTCGCATCATCCAAATTATTAACTTGTTTGCCACTTAAGGTCATGAGCTCGAATTTGTTTGGAATAATGCCTGTTGCTAAAGGTATGACTTTATCACGGTAGACCTCGGCAATTTCAGGGGGAATATAAAAACCACTGTCCTCATCCCCCATGACTGGGTCAACAATAACCGGTAGTTCTGCTCGTTCTTTGCGGACGAGGGTTAACCAGTCAGCTAAGTCTTGAGCTTTTTCGGGGGAGCCTAGATAACCAGTCAAAATAGATCTTACAGAATCTAAACTACCACGTTCAACAAAACCGTTTAAATAACCACGAAACCACTCTCCAGGTAACTCCCCACCATAGCAAGTGGTATAATGAGGCGTATTACTCAGTACCACGGTAGGGACTGCCGCTACGCGTAAACCTTGTTTTGTCAACGCTGGAACGGCAATGCTATTCCCAACGCTGCCATAAATAACTTGCGATTGAATTGATACGACATCATAAGGTAATGGTGTTGCATCTGCGGCATTTTGGAAACTATTGGAGGTAAGGCTAAAGGTATTCATGGCTCTCTCTTCGGCATATTACAATCATATGGTTACTATAAGAAGCTTGTTTAATCAGGTTGTCAATGTTAAAAATCGAACAGCATATTTTAGGTGTGATGAGAGTATAAAAAGTGGAATAAAGAGATTTTTTTATAAAATAATTCCAATGAAAAATTTATTGTTGTCGCTTGTTTATTCGTATAATTATTGATAGTTCAAGGGTTAATTAGCATATTAATGAATAGTTATGCATATTTCCATTCAATGCAAAAAATGTTTATATTCATTGACTTAATAAAATTGGCATGCTAAAAATAAGCTGAAATTAACTATCAACATGAGGGTTCGGAGTAAATTGGGTAGATGTCTACCTGATGAAAAGAATAAGATATCATGCTTAGCTCAACTAGCGGCAAGATCAGCAAGTCCCAAAAAAGAACGACACACAGGCTTTTCCTTTCAGCTATCCTTTCCAGTGAACACTACTGGTGTGGTGCATTATAGCGTCTCTCTCGATTATTCATTTCGCTGAATAAACTCAGCAACACGTTGTTATTTATTTGAATTTTCAACAACCACGCAATAGTAATTTATCTATTTGTTCTGTACAAAAAACAGGCTGTTACGTGGCTGTACGTAGAGAGATATTATAATGATTTACTGGATATTTTTAGTATTAGCTATCGTTGCCGAGGTTATCGGTACATTATCAATGAAACATGCCAGCGTAAGTGGTGATTTCACCGGTATGGTGGTGATGTATGTCATGATAGCAACATCATACATTTTACTTGCCATTGCAGTTAAAAAAGTGGCATTAGGTGTCGCCTATGCACTCTGGGAAGGGATCGGTATTCTTTTTATCACAACATTTAGTGTCATGTGGTTTGGAGAATCACTATCACCGATGAAAATAGGTGGATTAGTATTACTGATCACTGGTATTGGGCTGATTAAATCAGGCACCAAAAAAGCCACCGTTCGTCAATCTGCGCAGAAAGTAAAACAAGTTACACAAAACGCGGTCAATGCAGCCAAAACAAATGCTTTGGTTGGGCGCGAAGCTAAGTCGGAGGCGTAATATGGCGAGTCATTTTGAATGGTGGCATGCTGCGTTTTTGGTCCTAGCAGTAATATTAGAAATCGCAGCCAACATTTTATTAAAAATGTCGAATGGATTTAAACGGTATTGGATAGGTATTCTCTCCCTAATTGCGGTACTCGGAGCCTTCAGCGCATTAGCGCAAGCGGTAAAAGGAATCGAGCTTTCAATTGCTTATGCGTTATGGGGAGCATTCGGTATTATCGCGACAGTAGCAGCAGGTTGGATTCTTTTCAATCAACGGCTAAATTATAAAGGCTGGGGGGGAATTGTGTTACTGTTGCTGGGAATGGTGCTTATTAAGATGTCATAATGCTCGTCATATTTTGCACTGTCACGTTGTTGGCTAGATTCTCAAAATATAACGGTTCAAAATAAAATGGGCGCTCATCATTGGCGTCCATTTTAATCAAAGCAAAAGCTGTCTAATCAATCAATTGCTGCAACAATCTTAATTTCAACTTTATATTCAGGCTTCATCAACAATGCTTGGACAGTACAACGGACAGGCGCACTTCCTGCAACAACCCAAGCATCCCATGCTTGGTTCATACCAGCAAAATCGGCTTTATCAGCAAGAAAAATGGTGGCATCAAGAATTTTACTTTTGTCTGAACCAACACGTTCAAGCATCACATCAATTGCCGCGAGCGTGTTTGCTGTTTGAGCAACAATATCAGCGTCAAGGTTTTCAGGCACACTGGTGTAGTAAATTACATTATTGTGAATAACAGCTTCAGACCAACGATTATCCGGGTCAATACGTTTGATAGTCATAATTATTCCTTATTATACATGTGGCTCAAGAATAACAGTTTGTAGGCTGGATGAAAATCAGTTGTTCAAGGGGATAATAATTACCTCAGCAGGGTTAATAAACTCATGGTAAAGTGTGCCCTCATTATTACTAATAAATAGGTCTTGTAGTGCACGATGATTTTTCTGCGGATGGCTTTTTAGCCAGAACAATTCCCGGTTTTCAGCCTCGAGAAGCACAAGTTACGATGTCGAACGCAGTCACTGAGTCGATTGAGCAGCAGCATGTGCTGGTGGCGGAAGCAGGCACTGGAACAGGAAAAACTTATGCTTATTTAGTTCCTGCATTGCGTAGTGGAAAAAAAGTCATTGTTTCAACGGGGTCAAAAGCCTTACAAGATCAATTGTATCACCGGGACTTACCGACAATTATTGATGCCATGGGTTACACTGGGCGTACAGCCTTGTTAAAGGGGCGATCAAATTATTTATGCTTAGAGCGATTAGACCAACAGTCCCTCGGTGGTGGTAGCCTTGAACCTGAAATATTGTCAGCAGTAGTGAGGCTACGCAGTTGGTCAATCGAATCTGAGTTAGGTGATACGAGTACCTGCCATGATATCGCTGAAGACAGCCCAGTTTGGCCGTTAGTGACGAGTACCAATGATAATTGTCTCGGTAGCGACTGCCCACGTTACCAAGACTGTTTTGTCTTAAAAGCGCGACGTAAAGCCTTAGAAGCGGATATTGTTGTTGTAAATCACCATTTATTTATGGCTGATAGAGTCGTGAAAGACACGGGTTTTGGTGAGCTAATTCCCCAAGCTGAAGTTATGATTTTTGATGAAGCACACCAAATTCCGGATATCGCCAGCCAATATTTTGGTCAGCAGCTTAGCAGTCGTCAACTGCTTGATCTTGCTCGCGATATGATTATGACCTATCGAACTGAGTTAAAAGACCAAGTGCAACTGCAAAAAAGTGCGGATAGGCTCACTCAAAGTACACTGGATTTCCGGCTCAATTTGGGGGAAAACAGCTTTCGTGGCAATTTACGTGATTTACTAAAACGCCCTGAAGTGCAAAGAGCATTGACATTACTTGATGATTCTCTTGAACTTTGTTACGAAGTGATCAAAACCACTTTAGGCCGATCACAGAGCCTAGATTCTATTTTTGAGCGCGTCACTATTTACCGAAATCGTTTGAATCGTTTAAAAGATGTGACGATAGCGGGTTACAGTTATTGGTTTGAAAGTTATGGTCGTCATTTTCTATTGGCGCTTACCCCCTTAACGGTTGCAGATAAATTCAGTGAAATGATTGCAAATACGCCAGCCAGTTGGGTCTTCACATCAGCAACTTTGTCGGTAAATGAAAAATTAAGTTACTTCACTGACCGTTTAGGTTTAGTCACAGCAAAAACGTTACTATTAGCCAGTCCATTTGATTACCAAAGCCAAACCTTATTATGTGTTCCGCGTTTTTTACCTGAACTCAATCAACGAGGTCTAGCGCAAAAATTGGCAACAATGCTACGGCCTATGATTGAAAAAAATCAGGGGCGCTGTTTCTTTTTATGTACATCGCATCTCATGATGCGTGAATTGGCAGAAGAGTTTAAATCGTCATTGACATTACCCGTCTTAATGCAAGGGGAAAGCAGTAAAAATAAACTGTTATCCCAATTCATCTCAGCAGGGAATGCCGTGTTAGTTGCTACCAGTAGTTTTTGGGAAGGGGTTGATGTGCGAGGTGATGAACTGACTTGTGTGATTATCGACAAACTTCCATTTACTGCTCCGGATGATCCGTTATTAAGAGCGCGTATCGAGGATTGTGAATTACGAGGCGGAGATCCTTTTTCTGATGTTCAATTACCAGATGCAGTGATTACTTTAAAACAAGGTGTCGGGCGGTTAATTCGCGATACCAGTGATTATGGGGTTATCGTTATTTGTGATAACCGTTTAGTAACGCGTCCTTATGGTGAGGTTTTTTTACGTAGCCTTCCGCCATCACCGCGAACAAGAAGTATACAAAAAGCAATTGCATTTCTTGAAGAGAAAAGACAAGAAGTTAATAGAACGAGGTAAATCCCACCTTGTTTTTCTGCTATTCCTACGGCCGTTTATGTTAATATAATCGGCATCTTTCAATTAGAAACTATTAATTTGCCGGAGTTTAGGCATGTCGAGTCGTATTCTTGCTGTTGATACAGCAACAGAAGCCTGTTCAGTCGCACTTTGGTGTGAAGGTGATATTATTTCTCGTTTTGCGGTTTCTCCCCGTGAGCACACGCAAAAAATCTTACCCATGGTTGAGGACGTTCTTGCGGAAGCCGGAATGGGGTTAAATCAGTTAGATGCATTAGCTTTCGGGCGAGGCCCAGGAAGTTTCACCGGGGTTCGTATTGGTGTTGGTATCGCACAAGGGTTAGCATTAGGAGCTAATTTACCCATGATTGGCGTTTCCTCTTTAATGACACTTGCCGAAGGCGCCTTTCGTATAGCGGGGCATAAACAGGTATTAGTGGCTATTGATGCACGGATGTCAGAAATTTATTGTGCCCAATATCAGCGAACTTCTGAAGGTCACTGGTTAGGTGAAGAAACCGAAGCTGTTCTACTTCCCGATGATTTTAAAAATAAATTTACTGGGCTTTCAGGGGCTTGGAGTTATGCAGGAACTGGATGGGAAGCGTATCCTTCATTGCTGAATGACTCAACCTCATTGGCTGACAGTCATATTACGCTGCCTGATGCGCAAGATATGTTACCCATTGCAGCTCAATTATGGCAACAGGGAAAAGTGGTTGCCGTTGAAAACGTCGAACCTACTTACCTACGTAATGAAGTTACATGGAAAAAATTGCCTGGTCGTGAATAGTACGTAGGAAATTAATTGATTTTGCATTGGCTATACCCTGTGGTATAGCCAATTTTTTATAATAAACAGAAAATAAATCAAATATTGAATAATAAAAATACAAATCGAATCATTCAATAATTTAGGATATTATTAGGGTGTAATGAGATTTTTATGGCTGCTTTTAACATATCGTGTTTTGTTTGCTAAATGCTATTTAAAACTGTATTACCTGAATTTATAATATCGCTAATCGGAGGTGGTCTATGAACATTGAATTAAACTACCGTAATGCACTTAAAAGCCTTTTTGTTGCAAGCGTATTAGCACTGACAGGGTGTGTTTCGATACCTGCTTCAATTCAAGGTTCGGTACAAAACCCAACAGATAACTTAATTTCCGTACAAAATGCCCCTGAAATGTATATTGGTCAGGAAGCACGTTTTGGTGGGAAAGTCCTTGCAGTTAAAAATGAAACAGCAAGAACACGGTTAGAAATTGCGGTGATGGCATTAAATAAATATGATGCCGCGCCAGAACTCAATGCCCCGTCTATTGGGCGCATTTATGCATATCTAAATGGTTTTCGTGAACCAAGTGATTTTACTAACCGTTATATTACTGTGGTGGGGAAAATCACTGGGGAGCAACAAGGGAAAGTAGGGCAAGTTCCTTATAAGTATGTCACGTTAGATGTAACAGGTTTCCAACGCTGGAATGTTGCACAAAGTGTCATGCTTCCGCCATCTGGCCCGTGGGGTTATGGTTATTATGGCGACCCGTATTTTTATAACCACCCATGGGGCTATGGTTATGGATACGGTTATCCTGGAGGCCCAGTCCCCGTACAAACGTATCTAACAGAATAATGATTATTTTTCTTTATTTGAAAGCCCTGCTTATAGTAGGGCTTTTTTGTTGGTATAGATAAATTATCTAAATATGTGCTAACAGATGAAAGTACGTAATAAAAACATTAACTAGAATTTAGTTCCAATAAAAATGACTTTAGTTAACGTAATAGGTTAAATCCCTTCTTAAGTGACTAGATAAGCTCTCCAAAAACAACGTAACATCATGTATAATTGCGCAATCTTGTACGGATTTATATCTGTTTAACTAATTTAAGACAAACAAGGCGGCTTAGTCCGCCTTGTTTTTTCTTGAAGGAACAAAATTTATTTAGTGATAGACCTCTCAACCTTGACATTGTCTGTTTTTCAAACTGGTACGCTGAGTTAATAATTTGTTAAAAGAGATGTTGAGTATAATAACTTCACTAAATTCAGGAGTAACATTTTGGAAAAAATCTGGCTAAAAAATTACCCTGCTGATGTGCCGGAAGAAATCAATCCTGATAACTTCGCTTCTCTAGCAGAGTTACTTGAAAATGCGGTTTCTCAATTTGCCGACCAACCTGCTTTCATTAACATGGGGGCGGTGATGACTTATCGGAAGCTTGAAGAGAGAAGTCGCGCTTTTGCTGCCTACTTACAAAATGGACTTGGCCTTAAAAAAGGGGATCGTGTCGCATTAATGATGCCAAACCTATTACAATATCCGATTGCTTTGTTTGGGGTATTACGAGCAGGAATGGTTGTAGTAAATGTTAATCCACTCTATACCCCAAGAGAATTAGAGCATCAATTGAATGATAGCGGTGCAACAGCGATTGTGATTGTATCGAATTTTGCGCATACGCTGGAAAAAATTGTTTTCAATACCAAAGTGAAACACGTCATTTTAACGCGGATGGGTGACCAACTTTCACGTCCTAAAGCCACGATTGTTGATTTTGTAGTTAAGTATGTCAAACGCTTAGTTCCTAAATATAATTTACCAGATGCCATTTCCTTTCGCCGTGCTATGCATTATGGCTATCGTATGCAGTATATTAAACCTAACATTACCGGTGATGACTTGGCCTTTTTGCAATACACGGGTGGAACAACCGGTGTTGCTAAAGGGGCGATGTTAACTCATCGCAACATGTTAGCAAATATTGAGCAAGCAAGAGCGGCTTACGGGCCTGTACTGAAATTTGGGGCTGAATTTGTTGTCACTGCTTTACCGCTGTATCACGTTTTCGCTTTGACGGTTAACTGCTTATTGTTTATTACAGTAGGGGGAGTTAACTTATTGATTACCAACCCTAGAGATGTACCTGATACCGTAAAACAACTAGGACGTTATCCCGTTACGTCAATCACCGGGGTTAACACGTTATTTAATGCGTGGCTGCATAATGAAGAGTTCAAAAAGTTGGATTTTTCACGTTTACGTCTTTCAGTTGGAGGCGGAATGCCTGTTCAAAAAGCCGTTGCAGAAAAATGGCAGAAGCTGACTGGGAAACATTTGCTCGAAGGGTATGGGTTAACAGAATGTGCACCACTAGTAACGGGTAATCCTTATAATTTAACCAGTTATAGTGGAAGCATTGGTTTACCTGTTCCGTCAACAGATGTTAAATTCCTTGATGACGATGGCAATGAAGTCGCTATTGGTGAGCCTGGCGAAATGTGGGTAAAAGGTCCACAAGTCATGAAAGGGTATTGGAACCGGCCTGATTCCACCGCGGACACGATAGTGGATGGTTGGTTAGCGACGGGGGATATCGCAGAAATAGATAGCGAAGGTTATATTCGTATTGTTGATCGTAAAAAAGATATGATCATCGTTTCAGGTTTTAACGTCTATCCAAATGAAATTGAAGATGTTATTTCTGCACATCCAGACGTTATAGAATGTGCCGCAATTGGCGTACCAAGTGAAAGTACGGGTGAAGCGGTTAAAGTTTTTGTTGTAACGAAAAATGCGAATTTAACGGGGGATGAGCTAAAAACCTTTTGCCGTCGTTCATTAACCGCGTATAAAGTACCTAAGATATTTGAATTTCGTGATGAATTACCAAAATCTAATGTGGGTAAAATTTTGCGTAAAGACCTACGTGATGAAGAAAAATTGCAAAGAGAAAAATCACCAGTATGATTGTGGTTTAGTCTTAAACAAAGAATAGATGACGCCGGTTTTAACCGGCGTCATTGTGATGAAAATAAAAAAGAGAAACTTGTTTTGAATTATCGTTTAGTAACTACAGATAGTGAATTAGCCCAAGTATGCCAAGAGGCTAGTAATGCACCATGGCTCGCTTTGGATACCGAGTTTGTTCGTACCCGAACATATTACCCACAACTAGGTTTGCTACAGCTATATGATGGAAAGCAAGTTTCGTTAATTGACCCATTATTAATGACGGATTTTAGCCCGTTCAAAGCACTTTTAACCAACCCAGAGCAACTAAAATTTTTACATGCGGGGAGTGAAGACCTCGAAGTATTTATGCATGATTTTAACTGCGTTCCTGAGCCGATGATCGACACACAGATTATTGCTGCTTTTTTAGGTTATCCGATTTCTTGTGGTTTCGCGTCATTGGTTGCTGAACATTTAGGTATTGAGCTCGACAAAAGTGAATCACGGACAGACTGGCTCGCGCGTCCGCTAAGAGAAAAACAATGTGATTATGCAGCGGCGGATGTACTGTATTTGCTGCCACTAGCTGAAATTTTAATGGGAAAAGTGACCGAAGCAGGCTATTTGGAAGATGCAAAAGATGAGTGCCAACGTGTTGTGGCTCGTCGGCAAAAAACACTAAAGCCAGAAAAAGCCTATATGAATATCCATAATGCGTGGCAACTACGTGATGAACAGCTCGCTTGCCTACAGTTATTAGCACAATGGCGTTTAAACCAAGCTAAAGCACGTGATATGGCGGTCAATTTTGTGGTGAAAGAAGAGCACCTGTGGAAAATAGCCCGCTATTTACCAGGCTCTCTTGGTGAACTCGATGCACTTGGTTTAACGGGGCAAGAAATTCGTTGCCATGGTAAGCGTTTATTAGCGATTGTCGAACAAGCAAAACAACTTGATGAAAGCCAATACCCAACACCGGTGGCGAATATTACTGAACAGAGCCAGTACAAAAGCGTATTTAAAGAAATTAAAGCGCTGGTTAAAGATATTGCTGAAAACGAAAAATTTAATGCAGAATTATTGGCCTCTAGACGGCAAATTAACCAATTACTGTCGATTCATTGGGGGTTAAAGTCTTCGGCTACACCTCCTGAGCTATTGGCTGGTTGGCGAGGGCGGTTACTCGCTGAACCCATAGCAAAGCTCTTAGCAAGCATATAGCGTATTATTAGGTACAAGAAGAGTACTTCTTGTACCTAATTTAAATAACCTAACCTAACCTAGCCTATCCTCTCCTCTCCACCTGTATTTCGTTTATATTTATTGTTTATTAATAAAATTATAAAAACATACGTTTTATTTATTAATTAATATATTTATTCTGCGTTAAATCAATAATTGTAATTACTCTTAAAAATAAAATTAATTCTTAATGAAAACCCTAATAAATAAAATTAGATATTATAGGGTTTTTAATTAACCATTTAAAAAATAAAAGATTATTTTTTCTCATTTCCTAATAATAAAAAATTGAATTATATCCCTCTCATTTGTTAATAAAAATCATTTGCATATACTCAATCTCGAACATTAAAGGAAAGTATAAACTTTTATTTAATGTGTCTTTTTAAAAAAACAACCTAATTCAAACTTCTATTGAAAAGGACGCGCAAATGAAGAAATTATCATTAATTACAGTTGCAGTATCTTTCTCTATATTTTCTGTTGGTGTTATGGCAGAAACGGTATCAAAGCAAAGCTTAGATTATGGATATAATGAAACAAATATTATTGTCGATAAAACTCAATCAACTATGGGGCCACACGGGGGGAGTATCGGGGCACCGGGAATTGGTTCTCGCTTTATGAAGGAAGGCAAAACCATATCATTTTCTGGCTTAAAATATATGGTAACACAAAAGCCAGACAACGTGTATGTTTTGGAAAGTGGCGGTAGCCCGCACGGTGGCATGGGCAAGTTCCAATTTAGTCAAGTTGCAGATGCCGAGGTATATTTCGGTGATTGGTCACAAACTGGCTTAGCCGATGATGCAATGCACACGGTTTATTTCTCCGGTGCAAATGCAACAACAGAAGTCCCAACCAGTGGCCAAGCGACTTATTCTATAGCAGGCATTAACCAATTCGTAGGTGAAGCAAAACAGACGGGTTGGTTTAATGCAAATTTTGCGGATAAATCATATACAGGTGCATTAGAAGGAACGAATAGCCACTCCATGGCGGGGAACATTGAAGAGGATGGTAAATTTAGTGGTACTGCTATTGCCAATGAAACACATTATGGTAACAGCATGGGACAACTATTTGGTAATAATGCAGAACAAGTGGCCGGTATTCTTTCTTATGATAACAATCGTGAGTTAGACACGGCATTTGGTGGGCAGAAAGACGAATAATTACTGAAAATATAATTGGATAAAAAAAGTAGGCAAAAGAAAACTTGTCTACTTTTTTATTTGTATTATTAAAATGGTAGCCTTAACATGTCTATTTTTAATAAAAAAACAAAGTTAATATATGTAATTTTATTATTACTTTTACCTATACATTCAACACAGGCCGTTCAATATTTAAAAATGGAGGTAACTAATATTCTAAATGGTTATAGTAACAAAAAACATCAATCAGAAATAAATAATGTAAAATATAGTAAAAAAAACATCGACGAACTTGGCTTTATTCTTTATGATTTAATTCAGAAGAGGAATTTTGACGCAATAAATAAAATTATTGATAACTACGTTAGCCATAAAGATCATGATAAAGAATTGGTTAAATATATTTACTCTGAAAAGGCGATTTTAAATGATGAATATGATTTGGCAATTAGGTTATATAATGAAATTTTAATTCACAAGCCTAATATGCTTTTGGTTGAGTTAAAACTTGCACGAGCACTAACTCATGTTAAACATTATGAGGCAGCATTATCGATATATCAGAATATAAAAACAAAACATAGCGGGGGAATATCAAGTAAGTTAGCTGAATATATTGAAAATCAAATAATAGATTTAGAGAATAAAAATCGCTGGCAAGGAATGGTTAAGCTAGGTTCAAGTTATGATTTTAATTTAAATGAAGCATCAAATAGCCGTGAAATGTACTGTTTTCGTAGTAAATGTATGAATAGCAGCAATCAGTCTATCGCAGGTGGAAAATGGCATTATTATATTAAATCAACAAAGCGGTTTCCTCTCGTTGGTAACCATTCAGGGCTATTATCATTCGGTGCGTTTGGGTTAGAACCGATGAAAACAGTTACGGCTAGAAAAATAAATATATTTGTTAGCGGGGGTTATCAATTTGAAAATGCGAATACAAAAATCGGCATATTGCCAATATTTGAAGCCAAATGGCATGATAACCAATATTATAATTTAAGCCTAGGAGGAAAAATAGCAACAGAATATACGTTAAATCATCGAGTAACTATTTTAGGCGATTTTGAATATAAAAATAAAACGTATCCTCATGAGTATAGTTTTAATGATGGTGATAAATGGATCTATTCACTATTTGGAACTTATTTAGTTGATTCTCAGTTAGTCGCTTTTGGGGGAATACATGGAGCCAATCGGGAAAAACAACGCAATAGTGATAGTTATTCACAGTATGGGATTAGAGCCGGTTTTTTAAAGGTCACCGAGTTGTGTGATTTTCTTGTTGCGGTAGGTTACAAGCAAACAAATTTCGAACAGTTTGATGTGTATTTAAATGTAAAAAGAAAAGATCATAATAAATATTTAAATACCCAAATAACATTTGATAAAAATAAAATATTAACCTTTACACCTTCTATTTATTTTAATAGCCAAGTTAATAAAAGCACGGCAGATATTATTTATTCTTTTAAGCAAAGTGAAGTCGGTGTCAATTTCACCAAGAAATTTTAATTTTCACCGGAACAGATAATGAAAATCAAAACAGTGATAGCCATTAATATCGCGACAGGGTTATCTATTAGCAGTATTACAAGTTTAGTCTACGCCCAACAAAGCGAAAACATCGGCTCTATTGTGGTAAATGATAAAGCGACCACTATCAAAGAGCGTGATAGAAAAGGGGCGGACGACCAATATGATAAAGATGAATCAAATATTTATATCAGTAAAGAAGAAATCGAACGCTATAAAGGCACTAACCCCGCAGATACCATTAACCATGCGGTAGGGGTATATAGTGGGGATGCCCGTAATAGTGGGGCGATAGACCCCAATGTACGAGGGATACAGGGGCAAGGGCGTGTCCCGGTGACTGTGGATGGCACAGAACAGGCTATCACTGTGTGGCGTGGTTATAATGGTGCGAATAACCGTAATTATATCGACCCGAATATGATTAGTAGCATTAAGGTAATGAAAAGTGCAACGCTAGACCGCAATGTGCGTACATCGACAGGCGGTGGAGTTGCCATAACAACGCTAGGCATTGATGACGTTGTGGATAAATACGGTAAGTTTGGTTTTGATATTAAATTAGAAACATCGAGTAACTCTACAAAGCCGCGGATTAACCATTTAAACCACGGTATCGATTACCGTGATGATAAGCGCCTAATGAGTTCATTAGAGATCCAGAAGTTTCGTGGAATTTATTTTCAAGATCACGAAATGCTTGTTGATGCTCGTAGTAAAGGTAACGCCAAATTCTTTAATCTGAAAGATAACGCAGCGCGCATTGCCATTGGGACACGGCAAGAAAAGTTTGATTTGATGTTGGCATACAGCTACCGCAACCAAGGCAACTATTTTGCAGGGCGCCGTGGGGCGGATAAATTTTATGATGATATCATTACCTATGACCCTAATAACCCGAATAAGGCGATAGACCCCTATATACCCTTTGTAGCTAGGATTTACGGGCCAAATACAGAGGTGGCGAATACCTCGAATGAAATGTCGACGTTGTTGACTAAATTAAATTTGATGTTACCGAATGCGCAAGATTTATCTCTGGGTTATATGCGTACAGTGAGTCATTATGGCGAAATCATGCCATCACAAATTCGTTACTATGATCTTGAGGGGAAAATTCCGCAATGGCCTTTGGCTAACTTAGCCTTAAATACGTTTTATGCCAATTACTCGTTCAAACCCGAGTCCATTGGTTGGATTGATTTTCGCTTAGGTTATTGGTTAACAAAGACCGATTTAAATTCAAATACCGCAGGGGGGCAACCAAGGGAACCATTAGAAAGGGATTGGAATTATGAACTCAACCGAGATAATGGTGTGGGTAAAAACCCTGCTATCAATGGCACCTTAGTTGATGGCATTAAATTAAACCAACTTAACGATCGCTATGGTGTCTCATTATCCAATAAATTTCAAATTACACCTGAATTTAAAGTGACTTTAATGGGAAGCTTAATTGATGAAACCATTGGTAGCCGTGAAGATATTTTTAATTCGGATTCTAGCCCCAAGGGGAACATGTTCCGTGCTATCCCAAGGGAAGGTAAGCGTCGGGAATATAATGGTACTGTTCGGTTTGATTGGCAGCCAACTGATTGGTTAAGCCTGAATGCAGGGGCGCAATATATTAGTTACTGGTCAAGGGATTTATTAAAAGAGAGACGCATTGCGGCCAAAGATGTAAATTATGCGCCCTATAGCCATATAACCGCTCGAAACTATAGGTTATCCCGTTTATTAAGTGCAGAAGAATACCAAACAATACAGCAGTATGTTGATGATAAAGGGAAGACATTTAAAGATACAGTAGAAAGATCTTATGAAAGGCGAATTTTTATCGAGAAAGCGCTAAAAATGAAAAAGAATGCTTTAGGATATACAGGCTTTAATCAACGCAATAGGAAAAATTTAGAATTTAGAATCACAGAAATGGACCATATAGTGAAATGGAAGGTCGATGAAAATAACCGATTTATACGCAAAAATAACCCATTCTATAATGGGGAAGTTGATTTAAAAGAAGAAGCAATAGACCCTGTAACTGGCTTAAAAGCCAAAAAACATCGATTGGGGCATAGTAATACTTATGGATTAGATGAAGTGTTCTATACAGATGACCAAAAATTTAAAGCGCCGAAAAGAAATGAAGAATCAGCTTGGGCGCCTGCATTAGGAGTAACACTTTATTTAACAGAGAATGACCGAATATTTGGGCGTTATTTAGAGACCGTTAGAATGCCAAGTATCTTTGAAGACACTATTGGTTTTTCAGGGGGACGTGAAGCAAACTATGTGCCGCCGGTTTATTTGCCAGAACGTAGCCATACAATAGAACTGGGATATGTGCGTAATTTCCAAGAACTGGTTGCGGCAGAAAATCATGCTGACTTACGTATAAATTACTACAACACCGTAGTCACAAATGCCTTTGATAGGAACGACAGGTTAGTCTTTACGCAGGTTGATAAACATAACACGGCTGGTTTGGAGCTATTGGCACGTTATGATAATGGTTGGGTATTTGGTGACTTAGGGGTAGATTACCGCTTAAAAAATGAAGTTTATGATGAAGTCTCATTGATGGTGATGGACCCCTATAACAAATTTGGGGGCTCAGAGTGTACAACAGCTGGGTTCCCCGGCGGCTATTTACGTACTCAATTGCAACCCAAATATAGTATTCATGCCAACCTAGGTTTACGTTTCTTAGATGAAAGCTTGGAAGTGGGGAGCCGTATGCGTTATCACAGTAAAGCAAAAAATGAGGATGAGGCGGAAATGATAGATAAATATCCATTCTCATATGCACCATTAAATAATAGCCCAATGAGCTGGAATGCGGTTTTTACTGCTGATGCTTATGTTAATTACCAGTTTAATAAAGACCTATCGTTTGAATTATTAGCTACAAATTTATTTGATGAATATTATATTGATCCTCTAACCCGCAGTATGATGCCGGCACCGGGTAGAACTATACGCTTCAATGTAACAAGTCGCTTCTAAAAGGGATTCCCCTTCGTTGATGTAGTTATGTTTTGGCATTAGCGAAGGGGCTATTAGGGATATTAAAATGCTTACTCTACGTTTTAATTTTGCTGTTATGGTTTCGCTATTATTTCATTTTGGTATCGTTTTTTATTGCTTAAGTGCTGAAAAAACACGTCACGCACAAATTTATACGCCAATAAAGGCGGCGATTATCTCTATTGCATTGACGCAAAATGCAATTGAAAGGCAAATAAATGATGTCACATTAAATAATAAGCGAACTGGCGGTTTACTTTCTGAGTCGCAACAAAATGAAAATGCGGTAATCAAAGTTGCTAATAAAAAAAGTACGCATAGTGATGAAAATAAAGTTTCGGATGTACAGAAAAAAGTTATCGAGAAAAAAGAACAAAAACAACCAAATAAAAAAGTGATTAAGCAGAAAGAACAACAACAAAATAAAAAAAACGATGATGTAAAACAAGAACAGCAAGCTGGCCAAAATAGTACTTTATCAAATGCCGCAGGGGAACAGGGTGCGCAAAATACGAGGGCAGTAGGGGATAATATAAGTGCGAATTATCAATCTTATATTGATAAATTACGTAGAGAAATAGAGCGCCATAAACGTTACCCAAGAAAAGCGAGAAATACCCATACCCAAGGAAAGGTTTTGGTGAACTTTACGCTTACGTCATCGGGGGAAATAACAAGAGTGAGTATTGCTAAGTCTTCTATGCATACACAACTCGACCAAGCTGCGTTAACGGCTATAGCAAAGAGTCGCTCTGTTGGTATACCACCAGAAGGTTTAAAAAAACAGATAACATTGGCCATTGAATTTGAGTTATAAATTGCCAAATAGAAGGTGGCTTTCAATCTGAATAGATGTTTGAAATTAGCGCCCGAGGGGGGTGCCTTTATTTATTTTTATATTAATAAGATAAAAGCAAGCCGCGACCTATTGAATTAATCCTAAAATTAGACAGCGGCTTTCTTTGCAAATTACTTTTCTTCTGTTGTTGTTTTTATTTCGTCACCTTCAGGTAGCGTAACGTTTAGTTCAAGAACAGAAATATCATCCCCTTTTTGCTCAAATTGCACTGATAACATCTCAGGGTCAACTTGGACATACTTACAGATAACCTGCAAAATATCTCTTTTCATATCTGCAAGATATGGGGGCTCGCTATCACCGCGGCGGCGTTCTGCGACGATGATTTGTAATCGCTCTTTTGCGATATTCGCTGTCGTTTTTTTTCTCGACAGAAAGAAATCCAATAAAGCCATTATTTATCCCCCAAATAGGCGTTTTAAGAAACCTTTTTTCTCTTCTTCAATGAAACGGATAGGGCGATCTTCACCTAAAATACGAGCAACACAATCATCATAGGCTTGGCCTGCATCAGATTCTGTATCCAAAATGACCGGTTCACCTTGGTTAGAAGAGCGCAGTACAGATTGGTCTTCCGGAATAACACCAATCAAAGGAATACATAAGATTTCCAGAACATCTTCCATGCTTAGCATATCGCCACGGGTTACACGGCCAGGGTTATAGCGTGTTAACAATAAGTGTTCTTTAATCGGTTCTTCACCTTTTTCTGCACGACGTGATTTTGACGCTAAAATACCTAAAATACGGTCAGAGTCACGGACAGAAGACACTTCCGGGTTGGTAGTGATAATGGCTTCGTCAGCAAAATAGAGCGCCATTAAAGCGCCACTTTCGATACCAGCGGGGGAGTCACAAACAATAAAATCAAAACCAAGGTCGTCGCTCAATTCGTCAAGAATTTTGCCTACTCCTTCTCGAGTTAATGCGTCTTTATCGCGTGTTTGCGAAGCAGGTAAAATAAATAAATTTTCGGTGCGCTTATCTTTGATTAAAGCCTGGTTCAGGGTTGCATCACCTTGGATAACGTTTACGAAGTCATAGACTACTCGACGTTCACACCCCATGATGAGGTCAAGGTTACGTAGGCCGATATCAAAATCGATCACTACTGTTTTATTCCCTTTTTGTGCCAGGCCAGTAGCTATGGCCGCGCTTGAAGTGGTTTTACCAACGCCACCTTTACCTGAAGTCACTACAATTATGCGTGCCATGAATAATTCCTTGTAAATAAGGTCTAATTTAAATATTCGATATTAAGTTTGTTATCAACTAAACAAAGTTTAGCTGCTTTGGCGAGAAATTCAGCAGGGATTTGATCGCTCAGCCAATATTCACCTGCAATTGAGACCAGCTCAGCTTGCAAATGAGTACAATAAATCTGACTTTCAATATCGCCAGAGGCTCCTGCTAATGCACGGCCTCGCATCACGCCATAAATATGGATATTACCATCTGCTAATAGTTCTGCACCTGCACTAACATTACTTGTGACGATCAGATCACTATTTGGTGCATAGATACGTTGTCCAGAGCGAACTGGGGTATTGATAATACGAGTTTTACGATATAAAGGCTCAGTTTGAACTGTAGCAGCCTGAGGCTCAGGCTGAATCTCAACAGGTTTTTGACTTTTACCTTCGCTTAATATCGGTAAACCAGCATCGTTTGCTTTTTGTCGCATTTGCGGGTTAGTACACCCACTGACCCCAACAATACGTAATCCCGCAGAAACAACAGAACGATGAATGCTCTGTAAATCTGCATTTGGGGATAATTCAGCAATGTTAATTACGACAGGAGCATTTTTAAAGAAATCAGGAGCTTGATTTACTTTATCTTGCAGCGCTTTTTTGATGAGTTTAGGCTCTTCACTGTATAAGTGAATAACTGAAAGAGTAAAACTGCTGCCTTTAAGTTCTATTGGCGATTGTGGCATCTATCCAGACTCAGCAAATTAAAATTTCCGAAACAATCCTCGGGTGAAGATATTCTGTAAAACAATAGCATGTTATAGTTACTATATACTTCAAGCAAGCTAATGAACTAAGAAAAAGAGTTAAATATAATGATTTGTGCAATTTATAGAAGCCCTAAACGTGACCAAACTTATCTTTATATTGAGAAGAAAGATGATTTTTCACGTGTTCCTGATGAATTATTAGCCCAATTTGGCACACCTCAGTTTGCTATGCTTATCTCATTAGATAAGCGTGAAAAGCTTGCCAATGCTGACTTGGCAAAGGTTAAATCTGACCTCTTAGAAGTTGGTTATTATTTACAATTCCCACCTCCGGTGGAAAATTTGCTTTCAGAACACAAAGAACTGAATAACTAGAGCAAATTAAGAAAATCCTGAAAAGCAATGACAGTCTGGAGGAGACAAATGAAACCAACGTTATTATATACATTAGTCGCTGGTTTGTTTTTAACAAGTTGCTCTGCAACACATAACGAATCAATTGTTACTCAACCGATTACAGCAGAACAAAATGCGGCGATAGCCCAAGAAGTCGTTGCTTTAGATCAAGCATTTCCTATTGAACAACGTGAGCCATCACAATTTCCGGCTTATGTGGAATTACTGAAAGAACATGCTATTGAACAGGGGATTAAGCCTGCCACCATTGAACGTGCTTTTGCTAATATCCATTTTATTGAGCGTGTAGTGAAAGCAGATAAAGGCCAACCAGAGAAAAAGGCGACGGTTACCTTAGAAAGCTATTTAAAAAACGTATTACCACAATCACGCATCAATGCAGGCTATGACAAATATTTAGAAAACAGATCCACTCTAGATGCCATCAGTGATAAATATGGGGTTCCACCTCAGTTTATTGTTTCATTATGGGGTTTAGAAAGTGGTTTTGGGCGCTCACAGGGTAAAGAGGATGTTATCTCGGCACTCGCGACATTATCTTTTGAAGGACGAAGAGAAGCGCTTTTTAGCAAACAACTTTTAGCTGCGCTTGAGATAATGGATAAAGGTTATATCCCAGAAGATCAACAGCTCAAAGGTTCATGGGCTGGAGCGATGGGCCAGAGTCAATTTATGCCAACTTCTTATTTGTCTTATGCAGCAGATGGTGATGGTGATGGCAAAATGGATATTTGGAATAATAAATCGGATGTTTTTGCATCCATCGCTAATTATTTATCAACAGAAGGTTGGCAAGCTAAATTACCATGGGGTTACCAAGTTAACTTACCTGTAGATTTTAATAAAACGTTGGAAGGCGTAAAAGCGGAACAAGGGAAAACTGTTAGTGAATGGCAAGAATTGGGCGTTACATTACCTGCATTTGCTCAGTTACCTTCAGGCGTAAAAACGTGGGTGGTTATTCCAGATGACCCTGAAGGCAGGGCATTTTTAGTGACCGAAAATTTTCGAACCATAATGCATTGGAACCGCTCGTATTATTTTGCATTGAGTGTATGCATGATGGCAGATGGCATCGCTAATAAAATACAATAACGATAATAGGAGTACTATTATGTATCAACATCGTGACTGGCAAGGTGCGTTACTGGATTTCCCTGCAAATAAAGTTGTTTGTGTTGGTAGTAATTATGCAAAGCATATAAAAGAGATGGGCTCTGCTACACCGGAAGAACCTGTTATTTTTATAAAACCAGAGACTGCCTTGTGTGATATTACTCAATCCATTGTTATTCCAAAAGATTTTGGTGCTGTTCATCATGAAATTGAGATGGCAATTTTAATTGGTATGCCATTAAAAAATGCAGATGAAGATCGTGTATCGCGTTCTATCGCCGGTTATGCAGTTGCATTAGATTTAACCTTACGTGATTTGCAAGCTAAATTTAAAAAAGCAGGCCAGCCATGGGAAAAAAGCAAATCATTTGATGGCTCATGTCCAATTTCTGGTTTTATTCCTGTTAGTAGTCCGAATGACTTACAAAATGTTCAGCTTTCTCTGGAAATTAATGGTGAGGTTCGCCAAGAGGGCTCGACGCGTGATATGATCACACCGATTTTACCTCTGATTAGCTA
Source organism: Providencia sp. PROV130 (assembly GCF_028482225.1). Classification (NCBI taxonomy): domain Bacteria; kingdom Pseudomonadati; phylum Pseudomonadota; class Gammaproteobacteria; order Enterobacterales; family Morganellaceae; genus Providencia; species Providencia sp. PROV130. Next base: position 122,555 of record NZ_JAMPQC010000010.1, read on the forward strand.
TATGTCCCGCTTTTTCACATTACGTGCAGGGGACGTCATCTTAACGGGAACACCTGAAGGTGTTGGCCCATTAGCTTCTGGTGATATGCTAAAATTATCAATTAATGATCACTCGCTGACTACACGGGTTATTTAAGTATAGGATTAATAAGTATTATGTCGCAGTTCTGGCAAGTTAAAACGTTAGATGAAATGACGGATGAAGAATGGGAATCTCTCTGTGATGGTTGCGGGCAATGCTGCTTGCACAAATTAATGGATGAGGATACAGATGAAATCTATTTTACTAATGTCGCTTGCAATCAGTTAAATCTAAAAACTTGCCAGTGTAAGCATTATGAAGACCGCTTCAGTTATGAAGCGGATTGCATAAAACTTAATCGCTATAACTTAGAAACATTTGAATGGTTGCCAGGTACTTGCGCTTACCGCTTGTTATTAGAAGGAAAGTCACTCCCGGCCTGGCACCCATTAAAAACCGGTTCTAAAGCGGCAATGCATAATGAAGGTGTATCCATTCGCCATATCGCGGTCAGAGAAATTGATGTGGTGGATTGGGAAGAACACATTATGAATAGGCCGAAGGGTAGAGGGTAGTAGTATCCCTCTATGATACAGTAAATTATTATGGAAATACCGTTGTCAACTGTAGGCTTATTTGCCATCTTAAATATTGCTATTTTACCAGCAATAATTTCTTTTTTTGGAAAGTTTAGCCAAGCTGCATCGATGATAATTTATTCATTTTAATTGGTGCATTATAGTGGGTTAAATGAAAGTAAAGAATAATCACATCACAACAAGGTGTGATTTTTAATTCTATTAATCATAGAAATTTTCAATGAATATTCAATATTACCTTCTAGTTATTAGTTTTATCAGACTCAAAATTCTAACTGCATGAAAATCCATCTTTAAAACCGACCACTCACAATATTTATGTGCTATAGCTTAAAACTATCATATTTTTATTTGAGGAAAATTGTGATTTGTGACCTCCCATTTTGCTTTTATCAAGATACTTAGCTAATCTATTTTTTCAAGAGTAACATGGGGGATGGAAATGAAAACATTTGGTGTGGTACTCACAATTATAGGTCTCATTACCGCGATTATTTCTTACAATATGGATGTAAGTATTCCTATCGTTTATGGGGAGAGTGTGAAGGATTCAGGGCTAGCATTTGATAGGCAGAATTATATTATTGGCAGTTTGCTAATTGCATTTTTTGGTATTTTGATTGTTCTTTTCGACAACAAGAGGCGTAAGTAAAATGAGTTTTATTTTTTAATAAAATCAGATTATATTCATCTCATTCTATAATAATAAATGAATGTTCCAAATTAACTAAAGAATATTTCTTATGAAGAAAATACTTATGTTAGTGAGTTTAGCTGCTATTTCCGGATGTGTTTCCAATACAACCGCAATTGAGTCAAAAGCGGTAGGCATGGCCAATCCTGCTTCTGTGTATTGTGAACAAATTGGGGGGAAATTAGAAATTAAGATAACAGAGAAAGGGCAAGTCGGATACTGTATCTTACCTTCAGGTGATAAAGTAGAAGAGTGGGCTCTATACCGCCAGAACAAACATTAATCAACTACTACAGCGAAAACTTATTTAAGATTTTGCTGTAGTTCCAATCTAACAGTTCCAATCCAATAATATTTCTATTTTGTGTTAATTATTTCTTCAAATTAGCCGATATTGCTACAGGCGGTATGCGTATTTTTGTCATTCGATCAACTAGATAGCAATGGTAATACACAGGACTAATACTTATTAGGCTCATCATAAGGGTAGTTGCAATATTTTGATGGCTTCATATAGATTTAGTAAGGATGACCTCATCTGTTTATGGCAAATTATTGATATAAAATATTTTTATCCATTAATGTCTCATAATCGGTAAATTGTTGTACTAAAATAGAAACAGCTACCTTATGTTATGTAATTGCTAAATAAATTAGTCTTATTAGGGCGATTGATTTACCAAAAAGACGTTAAACTGTCTGCCAGTGGATAAGTAATAGAGCAAAACAGCATCTTTTAGCGATGACTTTTTGGATTTGATCACACTTTAACACACGTAATGAGTGATTTAGGAATATTCTTAATGTCAAAAATTGATGTGTAGATCACATTTCTGTAGGGTGTTCGTTTTAAGAAAACCTCATTATTTTCATGAAGTTATAAAACAAGAAAATTGACATAACACAGTTTATAGTTTGTACAGTTAATCGTGTTTTCTTATCCTATATCAAAAATAATGATAATTTTTTTTAACATAGGCTCGGCTAAATAATTTGGTATTTTGGTTTTTACTACAATATCAAGTTGAATGAATAAAGGATTATATTGCGATTTTATCGCTATTTCTTCTATCGCTTTTATTTCCCACATTCCATTTATTTTTTAATTTTGATTAAAATCGACATTTACCTCGCTAAAAATCACATTTTTAAATTTTAATAATGACCAAAGCAGACTGTTAATATAAAAGAGCGCTTATACACCCATGGTGTGTTAATTTGGCATTCAAGCATAATAATTCGAAATTTAATATTTGTAATTGTCAGGTGTTACATATCTTCATAGATAAATAAATATTAATTAAATTAATGTTTTAGTCTTTAATTGATATTCATTATTAGATTGATGCTGTGGATATTTTGCGACAAAAAGTATCAAAATGTGAATTAAAATATATATTCAATCTGAATATAACGATTTTCTTTGTTTCTAATAATCTTTATTTTTTAGTTTAGTTGATTTAAAAAAATAAAATTTAAAACTAAGCGATATTAAAGTCCAAATATTAAGCTTTGTGCGAGTAAATTAGTGGAATCAATGCATTAAAAAACTCAATCAATAGATCATTTTTAATAGCCTGTGGCTATCAAAAAATTAATAAGTGATGGAAAAAACGATTTAATTAAATTTAAGTTATTATGTATCCTCTCTTCGAAATCATATCGTGCATATGATTATAAATTCTAAATAGGACTAATTAAGAAAGATATTTACTTGCATTAGTAAAAATGGTTTAAAAATGAAACATAAATGACTAACTGTATTCAATATGCGGTGGAGTTTTTATTTTTCTTTATTTACCAATTAATTAAATAAAAGCTTAATAAGTTCTTTAAATGTAAGAATAAAATCTCATATTAGGAAATGAAAATGAAGAAAGTACTACTGACCGCTGTTGCTACAGCAATCATCGGCTTATCAACAGCTAACGCAGCAAATAAAGTTGGCGGTGGCCAAGTTAACTTTAACGGTAAAGTAACTGATGTTTCTTGTACTGTTTCTGTTGACGGTCAAGGTAGCGATGCAAGCGTCTACTTAGCACCAATTTCATTAGAAGAAGTTCAAGCAGGTGGTAAAGGTACATTATTAAAACCAAAAACATTTGCAATTGATGTGACTAACTGTTCTGCAACATCAGTTGGCGGCAATGCTAAAACGATCGGTGTGGTGTGGACTGGTGGTAACTTATTAAGTGGTAGCGAAAAATTAGGCTATTTAGCGAATACCGATTCTACTGGTGCGAAGAATATCCAATTTGTTTTATCGGCTGATGACGCTAAAAAATTCATCGTACCAGGCGGCGACAAACAACAGCCATCCGAGCTTATTACTCAAATTGACCAAGGTTCACGTTTCCAATATTACGTAGGTTATATCACCGATAAACCAACAGAAGTTACTGCAGGTGAAGTTAAAAGCTACGCAACTTACGAAATCACTTATCAATAAGAATAGGTTGGTTGTTTTAAATTAGTGTTATTAGACGTTGCAGTAAAACACTAATGGATATTATTGCAATAAGCGGTAGAACACTGCCGCTTTTATGTTTTGAGGTTTAAATGAAAGCTATCGTATTAGCATGTTGCTTTATCTTCAGTATTAATTCGTTTGCTAACAATATAATTGTTAATGGTACGAGATTTATTTACCCTGGAGATGAGAAAGAGATCACCGTACAACTTTCAAATACAGCAGAACGTCCAGCGGTTGCTCAAGCTTGGCTTGATACAGGTAATGCATCAGAAACACCTGATACGATAAAAACCCCATTTCAAATTACTCCTCCTGTTTCTCGAGTAGAAGCAAAAGGTGGTCAAAATTTACGCATAAAGTTAATGGATAAAGGGCAAATTCCTCAAGATAGGGAAAGTTTATGGTGGCTTAATATTCTAGATATTCCGCCTACTGTAAAAGGCAAAGATGGGGAAATGCAGAATGTTTTACAGCTAGCAATTCGTTCTCGTTTTAAATTCTTTTACCGACCTGTTGGGCTAGGTAGCCGAGAATTAGCACCTGAACAGTTAGTTATCAAAACAAATGGTAAGAATATTGCTATTGAAAATCCAACACCTTTTTATATTACGGTCACAAAAATATCCATCGATGGAAAGGTTGGTCTCACAGATAAAACTGTTTTGATAGAACCCAAAAATCAAACATTAGTTGAATTAAAGCAGGCAATTAAGTCTGGCAGTAAGGTTGTTGTTAACAATATTAATGACTATGGTTCAGATGTTGCGGTGACTCTAACTGTAAAATAGGAATATATAATGAAACAGCGAGAGTTAAACAATAAATATAGCAATACACTCTCTGTAGTCTGCTTTATTACGTCATGGATTGTTCCCGTATTCCATGCCTCAGCTGAAGAAGAAACCTATGAATTCAATAGTGGCTTTATTATGGGAAGTAAAGACAACGTTGATTTAGACCGTTTTAATGCGACAGGGATTAGTCCAGGAAAGTATTCAGTTGATGTATATACGAATAATGATTGGAAAGGGCGTTACGAACTTAATTTTGAAGAACAAAAAAATAAACAATTAGGGGTTTGTTATACCCCTGAGTTACTTTCAAACTTAGGTATTGATACTGAAAAATTTAATCCATCAATTGATAAAAACAGTGCTACTTGTCTGCCGTTGAATGAGTGGAACAGCGACAAAGAAGTTAAAGATATATTTCATACGTCGACACTACGTTTAGATATTTCTGTACCGCAAATTTACGAACAAAAAATTTCTCGGGGTTATGTTTCTTCGCAATTTTGGGAAACAGGAATTCCTGCATTAAATATTGGTTATATGGCTAATTACTATGATAGCCATATTAGTGGAAACCAAGGTTCAAATAGCTCTAGCGCCTATTTAGGCGTTAACGCTGGCTTGAGTTATGATGGTTGGCTATTGAAACATATAGGAAATTTGGGTTGGCAGCGTTCTACAGGTTCTGAATGGAATAGCAATCAAACTTATCTGCAAAGGCCTATTGCCGCACTAAAATCAAAAGCGACTATTGGGCAGTTTTATACGGATGGTAATTTATTCGATAGTATTGGCTTAAGAGGGGCTAAGCTAACAACGGATGACAATATGTATCCAGATGGAATGACAACTTATGCCCCTGAAATTCGAGGGATCGCTCAAAGTAATGCCTTAGTGACGATTCGGCAAAATGGCAATATTATTTACCAAACAACCGTGTCTCCTGGGCCATTTAGTTTAAATGATGTTTACCCATCTGGTTATGGTAATGATTTGAATGTTACAGTAAAAGAGGCTGATGGTAGCGAGACTAATTTTAGTGTGCCATATTCTTCGTTAGCACAATTATTACGTCCAGGGTTCACGCGTTACCAAATAGCGGGCGGTAAATCTGATTCTGAAAATTTAAGAAATCGTCCTTTTGTTGTGCAAGCGACTCTTCAGCATGGGATTAATAATACATTTACCCTTTATGGTGGGGTCACTGCTTTTGATGATTACCAAGCTTATTTGTTAGGAAGTGGTATTAATACTGGGATTGGTGCGGTTGCAATTGATGTAACACAATCTCGCATTGTATTTAATCACCGTACAGATTATGGGCAAAGTTATCGTTTTACATTTAATAAGTTATTCACTGAAACAGACACAAATCTTGTGTTAGCAGCATATCGATATTCAACGAAAGATTATTACAATATTAATAATGCACTTTATGCTATTGATAACGATAAACGTGGCGTTGTCGATACATTAGGGCGAGAAAAAAATGGTTTCAGTTACACTATTAACCAAAATTTACCTGAAGGTTACGGTGGAATTTATTTCATGGGGCGTATTTCAAGTTATTGGGATAAGTCAGGAACAGAAAAACAATATCAACTAAGTTACAACAATAGCATCAATCGCCTTTCATATGGTTTGTCATTTATGAGGGTGTATACACAAAATAGTCATGATAAAAAAGATGACAGGATCGGTGTGAACTTGAGCATTCCTCTTTATTGGGGAGAGAATCAGGTGTCTACTTTAACGTCTAATACTACATTTAATAATGAAAAGTTCGGAAGTAGCCAAATAGGTACCAGCGGTACGTTTGACCGTGATAATAATTGGACATACGGAATCAATACCTCAGTTGCAAATGGTGGTGCGAAAAATATCGGTCTTAATACTAGCTACCGTACATCGTCGGCCAATACAAATGCGAATTACAGCCAAGGTGAAGGTTATCGTCAATATGGTATAGGCGCAAATGGGTCATTAGTTTTGCACTCCGGTGGAATAACGCTAACGCCGAATAATGCAACCACAATTGCATTGATTGAGGCGAAAGACGCAGAAGGTGCATCAGTGGTAGGGGCGATGGGGACGACAATTGATAGTCATGGTTATGCTATTGCGCCTTATGTAAGAGCTTATCGCACTAATAAAATCGAAATTGACCCGAAAGGCAGTTCTGAAGATATTATTTTTGAAAATATGTCATCACAGATAGTTCCTTATGAAGGTAGTGTCGTTAAGGTTAAATTTGGTACTAAGATTGAAAAAAATGTGGTTTATAGCGTTAAAAGATCTAATAACAAACCACTACCATTTGGCGCTAATGTGACAGATCAAAAAGGTGAGGCAATCGGTATTGTTGGGCAAGGTGGTATGGTGTTCATTAGCAGTGAAATTACAACTGATGCCATTATTACGTGGGATAAAGGTCAATGTACATTCTCATTAGCTGCAGGAAATAGCAAGGAAGTTCTATGTCAATAAAAAATCAATGGGTTTGGTATATTGGGGTAGGGTTACTATTTACCGCAAATGGAGTTTCTGCAAATAATGGACGCCCTGGATACATCTATATGAATAGTTGCGAAAGAACAAGTCAGCCGGCATATAGAGTAGATATGAGACTTGGAAAAATTGTTGTAGATCCTAACCTTCCGGTTGGTAGTGTAATTAAAACACAAGATTATTCAATGAATACCAACCAAACCTACCTCTGGTGTCGTGGAAAGGTGAATATTGAGGCTGAAGTGGTCATGCCTGATTTACGCGATATTGGTGGGAAAATTTACCAAACGAATGTTGAAGGTATTGGTTTAAAATTCCACCGTTCATCGGGTCGTCAATACTCAATGACTTACCCAAGCACTTTTCCTTTAAATGTAGGGAATTATGATACGAGAGTTACATTAAATGATTCCGTTTTCACATTAAGCTTGATCAAGACAGCCAAATATACTGGAACAGGAACATTGGCAAGCGGAATTTATACAACTTATGGATACAAGCCTAATAATAATCCATATCTGGTAAGTTATTTGGATGCAAATGCTATTACTATCGTTTCGCCATCCTGCCAAGTGACAAGTGGTGAAAATCAAAATGTAATGTTAGACCCTATAAAACGAGTTCAATTAACAGCGAGAGACCAGCCTGCTGGTGAAAAAGATTTTACCATAAAATTGAAATGTAGTGGCGGTACTAGTTTTACGGGTAAGACTAATATTGATGTTACTTTTAACGGGATAAAAGCGACAGGAACTCAAGTAAATGGTGTTTTAGCAAACCAAAGTACCTATAGCCCAGCAAAAGGAATTGGTGTTCAAGTTATAGAACGAAAAGATAAAAGCCCAATCAATTTTGGCCGCCCATATCGTGTAGCATCATTAAATAATAATGATACAAAAGATATCGATATAGAACTTATCGCTCGTTATTTTCAATATGAAGATAGAACTTCACCCGGTGAAGTTTATGCTCAAATGCGTTTTGATATTACATATGATTAATTATTAAAAGTATTTTATTTAATAATAAAGGCTGACTTTATATTTAGAGTCAGCCTTTATTTTATATTCAAAATGATAATTCGTAGTTATTATAGAAGACTTATTTCAAATCAACAATTATACTTTCAGCAACATACTGTCGTTCTTTATTGATATGTTCGGATTCATCATTTTTTTCATTTTTTAATCCACTCGTATAACCTTGGAAAAACCATTCAATGGGGCAATTTAGCGCTTCAGCGATATCAACTAAATGATTGATAGGTATTTTATTAATTCCATTCTCATAACGTGAGATTTGCTGTTGACTTAAATTTAATTTATCAGCTAAATTAGCTCCAGATAGACCGAGTTCTTTTCTCCGGTTTTTTATTTTAATGCCTATTATAGTATGAATGTCCATATGACATCCTCAATTTATATGAAGGGTTATTATTTAATGCACTTAATTAAAATTACATTTGATAGTATATTAAAAACTAAAGTGTTTTAAAAGATTTAATGAACATAAATATGATGAAAATCGCGATTTAGAGCTTTAAACATTAATAAACAATAACATCATTTATAGTAAGGGATTATAACGAAAATAAGTAAAAATAGCGAATGCAGAATTCATCAAACTAAGATTGTTAAAATAAGAATTAATATTAACAAATTCAAATTGATACTTAAAATTTAATTGCTATAAAAAGTTTGATTATTTCCTTTGTTTTCAATTGGTTGCTTTCTGTTTGGGATGTGTAAGATTGAGGATGTAAAGTTAAGTTATAAGAGTAAATGTTAATTTTTTGTTTTTTATAGGTTGGTAGGGTTATTATTTGAATAATTAAAGATGACTAATAAATAAATCAATAATATTTATTAACTATCAAATAAGTTGATTTAAATAAAGCTATAAACATCTTAAATGATTACTTTTGAAAAAGGGTCATGATTGGCATCTTTATTCCATATATACTCCATTTTAAGAGCAATATTATTTGCAATGTCTCGGTTATAAAAATCGCAGATAATCTGTAATGACATATCAATACCTGCACTAATACCAGATGAGGTATAAAACTTATTATCATGAACCCATCTTGCTTTAGATTGCCATAATACCTGGTCATTGAGTGAAGTTACCCACTGATAAGCGAGCTTATTTGTTGTAGCCTTAAAGCCGTTTAAAAGGGATGTTTGAGCAAGAAGTGCGGAACCAGTACAAACTGAAATGACAGTTTCCGCATACTCAACCTGTTTTTTCAGCCACTGAATATAATCATCATTCTGCGATAATGAGCGAGTACCTTGCCCTCCAGGTATTAAAATATATTGATAACATGGGGTAAGTATAGGGCGTGTATTGACTGTAACTCCTTGAGAGCTGGTCATAGGTTTCCCTGAAGGTGAGATAAATTCAATTTGGCAATGTTCTAAGCGGCCAAATACTTCAACAGGTCCCATAACATCAAGGGTTTCAAAATTATCAAAAAGGATAATTGCGATAGAATTTAGCTGCATATTTTTCTCAAGTTTAGCCATTATTAAACATATTTTCCCATGATCTATATTTAATTATTGGGATTTTGTGCACTCTATTACATTTATTTTTCCTTGCGCTAAATAAAATCTTACAAGCGTGATAAGACATAAATGTAACCACTCAAGTATACTGTATAAAACCTATTATAACTTTTATTACCAAATTAGTGAGGTTAACAATGAAATTATATATTTATGACCACTGTCCGTTTTGTGTCAGAGCAAGAATGATTTTTGGTTTAAAAAAGTTAGCAGTAGAGCAAATCGTTTTATTCGATGATGACATAGATACACCGACAAAAATGATTGGTCGAAAAATGTTACCTATTCTACAAAAAGATGATGGGAGTTATTTACCTGAAAGTTTAGATATTGTTCATTATGTTGATAGTATTAATGAACCTAAATATGCAGGAGGGAGTATTACTCCTGAAATAGAGACTTGGTCTAAAACGGTTTCTGCTGTGGTATATAAGCTTGTAACTCCACGCTTTACTCAAACGGATTTCCCCGAAATCAGTACAACGGAAGCTAGAGCAGCATATATAAACAGAACATCAAAATCTTACGGCGACTTAAATGAGCTTAAAAAAGAAACACATACGTTGCTAGTTGAATTAGAACCGCAATTATCTTTATTAGATGCGTGGTTAGAAACACGGAGTGAAGATATTGATATTAATGATTTTATTATTTTTCCAATCTTACGCAGTTTGAGTATTGTCGAGCACTTATCATTTAGCACAAACATTCGAAATTATATGGAGCGAATTGCAAAATACTCGAATGTTAACTTGTTATTTGATAAAGCAAAATAACCTATTTGGCTGTAAGTTCAGTGGATTTTGTTAAACGCCAACCGCCTCTAAAAGAGGCCGGTTGTGCAGGATAATCCATTAATGGACGTAGTCACGTAGTGTATAAACTAATTTGTAATGGCCCTGAATTAATACTAGCTGATTGTTTTTTAAAGAAATAACAGCGCCATCAGACAGTACTCGGTTTATCATTGAATCCCATTTAGATAAATCTTCATCAACACATTCGAGTTCCGTCCTAGTTAAGTTTTTTACAGTAATTTTTGCGTTTTTGATATCGCCAAACCCGTTAAAATCATTACACATTGATGCAGAAACAAACATTTTCTCGCCAAAAGAAAGGGAAGGAGTTGTTTGCTTACTGTTAATGGCCTTACCATTCACTTCAGTGAGAATAAAACGATGATGCATTAATTTATTTTCAAGTGCTTGGTCATCATTTCGCGCATTGACTTGATGAGTTTGGCAAGCTGCTAGCAATAAACCCAAAATTGTAAGTGGAATTAGGCGTTTCATGGTTCCAGACCCAACTATGCGTTAACAATATTAGGGCAAATTTCCCCACGACTTATTTGACGGATATTATTAAGCGTAGTTTGACTGATGCTTGTTAATGCTTCCTCCGTTAAAAACGCTTGATGCCCTGTAAACAATACGTTGTGGCAAGAGGAAAGTCGACGAAAAACATCATCTTGTATGACATCATTAGACTTATCTTCGAAAAATAAATCTCGCTCATTTTCATATACATCCATACCTAAAGCGCCAATTTTCTGCGATTTTAGTGCATTAATTGCCGCAACAGAATCGACTAATGCGCCTCGGCTTGTATTGATGATCATGACGCCATTTTTCATCTTCTTAAAGGCGTCTTCATCGAGTAAGTGATGATTTTCTGGTGTTAATGGACAATGAAGAGAAATAATATCTGATTGCTCATATAAAGTATCTAAGTCAACATATTCAGCGCCCAAATCTAAAACAGCCTGGTTCGGGTAGGGGTCATGTGCGAGTAAACGCATTCCGAATCCCTTTAAAATACGTAGTGTTGCTTGACCAATTTTTCCGGTGCCGATAATACCCGCAGTGCGGTTATGCATATTAAAGCCTGTTAACCCCTCGAGAGAGAAATTTGCATCTCGAGTACGCTGGTACGCTCGGTGGATCCTGCGATTAAGGCATAGCATCATACCAACAGCATGTTCGGCGACAGCCTCAGGAGAATAAGCGGGCACGCGGACAACCTGAATACCTAATTCTTTAGCTGCTTGTAAATCAACGTTGTTAAAGCCAGCACAACGTAAAGCTAAAATTCGAATATTTAGTGCGGCAAGCTCTTTCAAAACAGCGCGATTAGCTTCGTCGTTAACGAAAATACAGATGGCATCGGCACCAACCGCATTTTTAGCGGTCTGAACCGTCAATGGAAAATCAAAATATTCAATACTAAAATTAAATCCAGAATTTTGATTTACTTGTTCCATGTGCTTGCGGTCATACTGTTTGGTACTATAAGAAACAATTTTCATCACAAAGACTCCAATTTTTAGGAACCAATTAGAAAAGAGTAGGTAAAAAGGTGTACCTACAAAATATAAACTCAGAATAAGACAATTAAGTTTGTAAATCACCTATAAATTAAGAAAATAGGTATCTGTTTACGATTGAATGTGGTTTATCTTTGTTAGTAACAGGTTTAATAAGAAAATTTTGCTGAAATTTATCACGTGCGCTATAGAGCAATTCGAATAAGGGACGCAGTAATGCAGTTAATAAAAAGAGTATTCAGAATATTACTCTGCTTTTTGGGGGGAATCGCTGCTCTCTTAATACTCTTATGGATAACGATATCTCACTGGATGCCAGTTGTTGCATCGCACTATCTTCCTAAGCCACTTAAACTTTCATTTTCAGAACCAAGAATTAGTTATGGTCAGTTGGATATAGCAAGTATCAGTATAACAGCAAACAATTGCACATTGGTTCAATTGAATAGCACAAGGCTTTCTGTCTTTCCCTTGCATGCTATTGTGGATGGCCTTGATATAAAAACTGAATGTTTAAGCGCTCTTGAGCCAACTAATGAAACAGTTAATGAACCAATTAACATTGAAGAGCTTATCGATAATCTCCCTTTTTTTTCATTAGTTATCAATAATACCAATATACAACTATGGAGTGATTACCAAGGCAGTATCTGGTTGCGTAAAAATCAGGTTAACTCTCTACAGTTTGATTTTAGAGGGGATAATTTAAGATTGTCATCTTTAATTACGGCTGAGCATCAATTGGTTATTAAAGATTTCTCTGCGTACCTACCAGAACAAAAGCAAACAATAGAGTTATTTGGTGATGTTCAATTGCCATTAATGGCTAATCAATTTCCCGAAAAAGGGGAATTGAATGCCTACTTTAAGTTAATCAACCCAGAAAAATTTTTACTGGCTGAATTTGGTTGGGTGAATGGCCAAGGTGCATTAACGGTTAAGGATACAGAAACACAAGAAGAATTACTTTATCTACCATGGACACTATCACCATCTAACATACAGATATCCCAAGGAAAATGGCAATGGAAAGAAGCTGATATTCCTTTGCAAGGGGGCGTTAATTTTCAAGTCGATAACTGGGATAAAACGTTAAGTGAAATGATTTTCTCAGGGCGTGTCAATATGCTTACACAAGCGAAGAAAGGTAAAGCTAATATTGTTTTAACACTGCCAGCCACTCAAATAGACTTACTCGATACGAATATTAATTTTAGTTTAAATGGCCAAGTTAAATATGATGATATGGTGCTGGATATTCATTTACCCGCCAAGCTTTCAGGCCAGTTGGCAGCACCAAAAATTGCGTTTTTATCTAGTTCACTATTAAGAGCTTATGGTCGCCTTTCTGAAACACTTGTTCTTAACGAAGTGAGATTACCACTAGCAGGAACATCATTAAGTGAAGAAGGTATTTCAGGACGCTTACAAGCTATCTTTAAGGTTAAAGAGCAGTATTGGGGTGATTTCGACATTCATTTGGATGGCAAAGCCAATAATTTTACCTTAGATAAGGGTAAATGGTTTTGGAATTATTGGGGAAATGCCAATTTGCCTTCATTATCTGCTAATTGGGATATTAAGGGCAATGGGAGTTGGCAGGACACTTTAATCACATTAAATAGCCTAAATACAGGTTTTGACCAAATACAATACGGGCTCTTATCGATGAGGGCTCCGCGTTTACAACTAAGTAAGCCATTAGTTTGGCAACGAGCTCAGAATAAAGCCAATTTTAATGGAAAATTACAGCTTACCAGTGAACGGATGCAATTCGGCACTGAAAGTTACTTACCAAGGATCACATTAAACGCAGATCTTAATGGAAAATCTCCTGCTGAGTTTCAACTTAAAGGTGACTTAAGTACTAAAGATGTAGGGCCAATAGTCATCTTTGGGCGCTGGGACGGTGAAAGATTAAGAGGAGAAGCTCGTTGGCCTGAACAGTCGGTCACGGCTTTTCAAACGTTAATTCCTGCTGACCTTGGTATTGAATTAAAACAAGGAAAACTATTTTCTCAAGCTGCTTTTTCAATAACGCCGGAAGATGGTTTTATTGCAGGAGGACACTGGCGTGTAGAGAATACTAGTCTTTGGTTAAAAGATGGTGAATTATCAGGGTTAGATTTTGTTTTACCGTGGCGTTTAAAACAAAGTACTTGGACTTTGGGTGGTAAAGCACCCGTTGAATTGCGTATTAAGCAGCTCAATAATTTATTCGAATTAACTGACATTAAAGCAGATCTCTCGGGTTCTTATCCGCCAACGGAAAATTCACCATTAAAACTGACTAATGTCGGCTTTAAAACATTAGGGGGTGAAATATCGATGGATTTACTGCGTTGGCCACAAACGCAAGCCGCTACGATAAAATTAAGGCAGATTGAACTTAGTCAGTTATTTACCATACTAAAAGTATCTCAATTTGCGGTATCCGGTAAAGTTAATGGTGAATTACCTTTTTATTTAAATAACCCAGAATGGATAGTTAAAGATGGATGGTTAGAAAATAGTGGGCCATTAACATTACGACTAGATACCCAATTTGTTGATTCTATCCGAGAAGATAATTTATCTGCGGGTTCCGCAATGGGGTGGTTACAATATTTGGAAATAAAACGCAGCCGTACAGATGTTAATGTTACAAACTTAGGAATGTTAAAGATGACAACAATCCTTGAAGGGTATAACACACAAGAAAAGAAAAAACGTGAAGTTCATTTGCATTATCAACATGAAGAAAATATCTTTCAATTATGGCGCAGTTTACGATTTGGTAGCTCTTTAGAAGAGTGGTTGGAAAAAAATTTATAATGAGCAGAAGAATGAACGTGAAAATATTAAAATTCACTACAGCTATATCAATTGCGTTGTTGTTATCAGCTTGCTTGCGAGTTGAGGTAGCAACACCGGATAAGCCCATCAATATTAATATGAATGTAAAAATTGAACATGAAATTCAAATAAAAGCAGATAGGCAAGTAGAAGAATTATTGAAAGAAAATAGTGATTTGTTCGGTGAGGTAAATCCCAAATGAGTCGAATTATCAAGGCACTAGCACTATGTTCATTATTAACTGCTTTTCAGACAATAGCAATTACGGTTGATGAAGCCAAAGAAACAGGTCTATTAGGGGAAACTCTGTCGGGCTATTTAGCTCCGATTAATACGAGTAATCAGGAGGCTACTAAACTAGCGGCACAAATTAATCAAGAACGAGAAAAAAGATACAGCGAAATTGCTGCAAAAAATAACCTAAACACAAATGAGGTCGCTAGGATAGCAGGGCAAAAACTCGTAGAACGGGCAAGTCCTGGGGAGTTTGTGCGTGGCATTAATGGCCAATGGTTACAAAAGAAATAAAAAGCGCACTCAGAAAGTGCGCAAAATATAACAATGGTAGTTTTGGGTTTTAATAATATATGACTTAAAAGACTATATCTTAAGCGATAATAGTATTTATATGACTTTGTGCTTGTTGATGTGCTCGTTCAACGGACTCTTGGCCTAACGATGTTCCTTCAGCAAAAATGAACTCAACGTCTGTAATGCCAATGAAATCTAAAAATAATGTTAAATAAGGCACCATGGTATCTGTTGGTGTGCCTTTATAGATACCACCTCGACTGGTTAATACATAGGCACGCTTGTCTTTTAATAAGCCAACAGAACCTTGTTCTGTATATTTAAACGTGTGCCCTGAGCGAGCGATAAAGTCGAAGTAATGTTTTAAATGAGAAGAAATCGTAAAGTTATACATTGGGGCTGCAATAACAATCACATCGTGAGCTTTAATTTCATCAATCAACGTATTTGACAGGTCCAAATGTGCTTGTTGTTGTTCTGTTTTCGTGTCACTTGGACCAAAAGCTGCTAAAATTTCACCGTCAATCGCTGGAATTGGCTCTTTGACTAAATCTCGTACAGTTACTGTATCTGCTGAGTGTTTTTCCTGCCATTGTTGAATAAAGTAATCTGCCATTTTATTGCTTTGTGAATAGTCAGCCAGAATACTTGATTTCAATAGTAATACTTTACTCATGTGTTCCTCTATTTTTAGGTAAAACTTTATTGGTAATGATACGTATGGTGTAACTGATTGATAGGAAAAAAATTAGATAGCCTTCTTCAAAAAAATTGATGGTATTTTTATGTGATAACAACAATTAAAAAATAAAAACGAAATTTAGCCCTTACAAATTGCGAAGTGGATTGGCTAGCGTGCATTGAAATTTATTAAAGATAAGGATTTAACAGGTGAAATCCATTCTGACAGCATTAACCGCTGATATTGGACAAACTTCATTACGTGACCAATGGTTACTAAAGAAAAGAGTGCAAGGTATTGCAAAGATCCAGAGCGAAAAATCGCGCTCTGCGGTACTTGACGCTATTAAAAAAGATATTGAAAAGGCCAAACAAAAAGTTGAAATTAAACGATTAAATGCGCCTAAAATTGTGTATCCGGATAATTTACCCGTCAGCCAGAAAAAAGAGGTTATTTTAGATGCTATTAAAAAGCATCAAGTGGTTATTGTTGCAGGTGAAACGGGCTCCGGAAAGACCACCCAAATTCCAAAAATTTGTCTAGAACTTGGCAGAGGGGTCCTAGGATTTATAGGTCACACTCAGCCAAGACGTTTAGCCGCACGCTCAGTCGCGACTCGTCTTGCTCAAGAACTTGAATGTGAATTAGGTTCAAATGTTGGCTATAAAGTGCGATTTAGTGACCAAGTGAGTGAAACAACTCAAGTCAAATTGATGACTGATGGTATCTTGCTTGCAGAATTACAAAATGACAAATTGCTGTTGCAATATGACACTATTATCATCGATGAAGCTCACGAAAGAAGCCTCAATATCGACTTTATTTTAGGTTATTTACGTCAATTATTACCAAGACGCCCTGATTTAAAAGTTATTATTACATCAGCAACTATTGACCCAGAACGTTTTTCGAAACACTTTAATCATGCTCCGATTGTTGAAGTGTCTGGCCGTACCTATCCGGTTGAAGTCCGTTATCGTCCTATTATGGGAGATCAGAACGATAGCGACCGTGACCAAATAGATGGGATTATAGATGCAGTAAATGAGCTATCTGTTGAAGGTAATGGCGATATATTGATTTTTATGAGTGGTGAGCGGGAAATTCGTGATACCGCAGATGCGTTATCAAAACTTTCTTTACGTCATACTGAAATCTTACCATTATTCGCAAGGCTTTCTAATAGTGAGCAAAATCGCATCTTTCATCCTCATGGAGGACGTCGGATCATTCTTGCAACAAACGTAGCAGAAACATCATTAACTGTACCTGGTATCAAATATGTCATTGATACCGGTTATGCACGTATTAGTCGTTATAGTTACCGTACAAAAGTACAGCGTCTCCCTGTTGAAGCTATCTCTCAGGCTTCCGCTAATCAACGTAAAGGGCGCTGTGGCCGTGTTTCCGATGGGATTTGTATTCGTTTATATTCAGAAGATGACTTTCTATCACGCCCAGAGTTTACAGACCCTGAAATTTTACGGACGAATTTAGCATCAGTTATATTACAAATGACTTCTATTGGTCTTGGTGATATTTCTGCATTTCCATTTGTAGAGGCGCCAGATAAACGTAATATCCAAGATGGTGTGAAATTACTGGAAGAGCTAGGTGCAATTAAGTCCCACAAACAGGCAGATAAAGGCTATCAATTGACAGATACAGGTCGGCAGCTAGCTCAGCTTCCTGTTGACCCAAGACTTGCTCGGATGGTGATTGAAGCACGTAAACATGGTGCAGTTCGTGAGACAATGGTGATTGTTTCTGCATTGTCAATTCAAGATCCGAGGGAGAGGCCGTTAGATAAGCAGCAAGCTGCTGATGAAAAACATCGTCGTTTCCATGATAAGCAATCAGATTTCTTAGCCTTTTTAAATCTTTGGGATTACTTAAAAGAACAACAAACACAGCTTTCTAACGCCCAGTTTAGAAAAATGTGCCGCCAAGATTTTCTCAACTATTTACGTATTCGAGAGTGGCAAGATTTATATACCCAACTGAGGCAAGTGGTGAAAGAGCAAGGGTTTGCCATTAATAGCTCGGAGGCAGATTTTCGAAGTATTCACGTTTCGTTATTGGCTGGGTTACTTTCACATATTGGTCAAAAAGATACCGATAAACACGAGTTCACTGGGGCTAGGAATGCACGTTTTACTATTTTTCCGGGTTCTGGTTTGTTTAAAAAACCACCAAAATGGGCAATGGTTGCGGAACTTGTTGAAACATCGAAATTATGGGGAAGAATTGCCGCATCCATCGATGTTGAGTGGGTTGAACCCTTAGCTGAACATTTAACTAAACATAGTTATAGTGAGCCTCATTGGTCAAAATCTGAAGGCGCGGTAATGGCCTCCGAAAAAGTGACTCTATATGGGCTACCTATTGTTGCGTCAAGGCAGGTTAACTATGGGAACATAGACCCATTACTATGCCGTGAGTTATTTATTCGTCACGCTTTGGTTGAAGGGGATTGGGTTACTCGCCACGCATTCTTTAAAGAAAATCTGAAATTATTATCAGAAGTAGAGGATTTGGAGCATAAATCACGTCGACGTGACATTTTAGTTGATGATGAAACATTATTTGCATTTTATGACCAACGTATCCCGAATGATGTGATTTCCTCCCGTCATTTTGATAATTGGTGGAAAACGGCATCTAAGCAACAATCTGACTTGTTAAGCTTTGAAAAAAGTATGCTGATTAAAGAGGACGCCAGCAATGTTTCAGCTCTTGATTACCCTAACTATTGGCATCAAGGGGATTTAAAATTTCGGTTGAGTTACCAATTTGAACCTGGAACTGATGCTGATGGTGTGACGGTACATATACCTCTTGCTGTATTAAATCAGGTTCAAAATATTGGCTTTGATTGGCAAGTTCCTGGGCTGCGTCATGAGCTAATCGTTGCTTTAATTAAATCACTACCTAAACCTATTAGACGAAATTTTGTCCCTGCACCTAATTATGCTTCTGCATTTTTAGAACGAGTGCCAGAGCCTGAAGGCAGTGTATTGGATAAACTTGAACGTGAATTACGCCGTATGACGGGTGTCACTGTTGAACGCGAATCATGGCAATTAGCGCAGCTTCCAGCCCATTTAAAAATGACGTATCGTGTTGTAGGTGACAAAAATAAAACTGTTGCAGAAGGGCAAAATCTTGATGAGCTAAAAAATAGCTTAAAAGAAAAAGTGCAAGAAACATTATCTGAAGTTGTGGATGACGGCATTGAGCAACACGGGTTACATATTTGGAGTTTTGGCGAGTTGCCTCAACGTTATGAGCAAAAAAGAGGCGGATATTCCGTTAAAGCTTATCCTGCGTTAGTCGATGAGAAAAATAGCGTTGGTATCAAGGTATTTGAAACCGAATTGGAGCAACAGCAAGCTATGTGGGCCGGAGTACGTCGGTTATTGCTGTTAAACATTCCATCGCCAATTAAATATCTACATGAAAAACTACCAAATAAATCAAAATTAGGTCTGTATTTTAACCCTTATGGTAAGGTATTAGAGTTAATTGATGACTGTATTGCTTGTGGCGTCGACCAAATAATTGCTGATTTTGGTGGCGCGGTATGGGATGAAGTGCAGTTTGAAAAACTGAAAGAGTTTGCACGTGCAGAATTAAATGATGTGGTTGTTAATATTGCTAAGCAAGTTGAACAAATATTAACAGCGGTGTTTGCTATCAATAAACGTCTAAAAGGGCGGGTTGATTTTTCGATGGCGATAGCGTTATCGGATATAAAAACACAAATGTCGAATTTGGTATTTAAAGGTTTTGTGACCACTCATGGTTGGAAGCGCTTACCTGATATTCTTCGTTATTTAAATGGGATAGAGCGGCGATTAGAAAAATTAGCGATTGACCCTAACCGAGATCGTGCTCAAATGAGTAAGGTAGAGCATGTTCAGAATATGTGGCAACAATGGCTAGTTAAATTATCTCCAATTCAGAAAAATATGCTAGAAGTTCAAGAAATTCGTTGGATGATTGAAGAACTGCGAGTTAGCTTGTTTGCCCAACAGCTTGGAACACCATACCCAATTTCGGATAAGCGCATTATTCAGTCGATGGAACACTTATCACAACAGCTGTAAGAACTATTATTTTTTACTAATTAGCGCTTCACATATTGATTATGTGAAGCGTTTTTTATTTTAGTTAATCTTGGCTTATTTAGTTACAACATACTAAAGGAGAGTTAAAAATATAAACTTTCGAGTTCGTACAACAGTCATTTTCACTAAAATAAGAGAGAGAAAAATGGTGAAAGAGGGGCCATTACTAGAAAATTATTGGGCTATTAAGCGACCGGAAACTAGGATTTTACAGTAAACTAGGGCTTAAATTTATTTATTAAAATTAAGCCCTTTGCATAAAATTAGGCAACCAAATAATAGAGTGCAGGAATAGCGGCTATCGCAATGGCATATGCCATGATTTTTTCAATCGCTTTTAATGGCATTTGGTTGGTTTGCTGCTGACGAGCATAGAAAAAGACCAAAATACCTGGAGCATACAAAACGACGGATAATAGCAAATTAATTAACCCTGATGCATAAAGCAGCCATAAACCATAAAGGCTGGCAATAGCTCCAACGGCAAGTAATGCTTTATTATGACGTTCAAAAGCTACTTTTACTAAAAATGCGCCAACAAGGAAATAAGGGACTAAAATCATTTCAGAGGCGATGGTAAGCAATGTGTTGTAATTACTCCCACTAAGCCAAATAAGAACCAAAGAGAGTTGTACTGCACCATTGGTGAGCCATAAAGAAGATGATGGTGCATCATTTTTATTTAATTTGTTGAATATTTTAGGGAATGATTGATATTGGGCTGCGATATAAGGTACTTCGGCAGCCATAATAGTCCAGCTTAGATAAGCCCCACAAACGGAAATAATTAGGCCTGCCGCAATAATAATATCACCACTCGAACCAATTAAATTTACCATGAGCGGAGCCATGGATGGGTTTTTTATTTCTGCGAGTTCAGCTCTAGGCATGATACCGAGGGAAAGTAAGGTAACAAGAATGTAGATAATTAATGCAGAACTTACTGCAAAAATTGTTGCTAAGCCAACATCACGGCGATTTTTAGCTCTAGCAGAAACGACAACAGCACCTTCGATACCAATAAATACCCAGAGTGTAATCAGCATAGTATCTTTGACTTGTTCCCAAACCGGAACGCCAAATTCGATACCACTAAAATCTGCATTGAAAATATCAAGTTTAAATGCAAAAAAAGCTAATACAATAAATAAGCCAAGAGGAACTAATTTTGCCATTGTAGCAAGTTTATTAATCCCAGCGGCTGTCTGTACCCCTCGAAGAACTAAATAATGAACAAACCAGAGAAGTATGGACTCTCCGATTAGAGCTTGCCATGTATTCCCATCACCAAAAATAATGTTATCAGGCGTATCCGTAAAAAAACTGATTGCAGCGAATACGATAACGAGATAAGACACATTGGCAACTACCGCACATAGCCAATACCCCCAGGCTGAACAAAAACCAATTAACTCCCCGAAGCCGACTTTTGCGTAAGTAAATATTCCACCGTCAAGGTCAGGACGTATACGGGAAAGTAACAATAAGGCAAATGCCAAAAAGAGGATACCCACACCCGTAATTGACCAACCAATTATTAATGCGAGTGGGCTGGCAACTTCCGCCATATTTTGAGGGAGACTAAAAACACCGGCGCCAACCATTGAGCTAAGAACTAGCGCTGTTAGTGCGGTAAGACTCAAAGTATTTTTCAAAGTAAATCCTGAACGTTCAGAAATCAAAAGTTAAAATGACGTTAAAATGCCATTGAAATAATTAGTTTAACTAGTAGCCATTAAAAAAGCAGATAGAATGACTGCATGTTTTCATGGGTGTGGATTCTACGAACGAAATGACAGATATGCAATGGCAATGTATGCATTTTTAAGGATGTTTTATGCACTTTTTCAAAAGAATGGAAGTGAATAGAGCCAAAGAAGATAAATAACGTAAAGAGAAAGTATAAAAACAAAAAAACCAGCCGAGTAGGCTGGTTTTAACATCACGTAATACTGGGTTATTTAAACAAGTCAGCACTGATAGTGACACTTCCACCATTAGATTGCCATTCTCTTGTAATATGGAAATATTTAGCCCCTTTAGCTTCAGCACGTTTTGCTATTTGGTAACGTACTTCTGGCGTATTGGTGTAATATCCTGAGAATGTAATAGAGTCAAATGGAACCATTTGAGCTGCTGCTGTTTTGTTCACTTCTTCAATAACATAGCCACTTGGCAGAGTCACACTAGTACGACCTGGCTGGCTGCTAGAGGTTTCAAAGAAACGACCGACTGCGCTTGTTGGCTCTTCAGAAGATGCAACACCTGGGATACGTACTTTTTTAGCTGCTTCACCGCCTTCAGCTAATAGAGCTCGACCAGCTTCTGAATCAGCAGGAATCACTGCGTCTTCATTAAGTACTTGTCGTTTCGGGGCATCTTTCTTATAGATGTAAGCTGTTGCTAATGTGTTTCCACCATCATTCATTGCGATATTACGAACCACATAGAACGAGGCTGCATTTTTCTCAAGGGCTTTTTTAGCAATAGCCTCATAGAGGTCTGGCTGAGAAGGGTAAAAACCGCTTACCGTAACAGTATCAAAAGGCTCATATTCTGTTGCGTCAGTTTTTGACATTTCCTCAACACCACCGAATACACGGCGTTTCGGTGCACTAACTTCTGGTGCATCTTTTGCGTAGACATCTGCAACAACACGCATGTTGCCGCTATCACCTACATCATCAAGGCTTTGAATGTAAAAGGCATATGCCCCCATTTTATCAGCCCTACGGGAGACTGCATCGGATGCTTCATAAATAGCATTAAAGCGCCCGGTAACTGTTATACGCTCATAAGGTTTTAATTCAGTAGCCTGTTTTGGCGTCAATTCAACAGCCGCCTGAGTAGCAGTTATACTAGTTAATGATAACACCGCGGCTGCGATGACCGTAGTTTTCAGCTTCATACAAAATCCTTCCGCCTTGCGCAATTTATTATAAACATGCTGAATCTTAGTTGTATCACATGTACGTGATTATTACACGTAACGGAACCCGTTGTCTCATGATTTTCTTTTTATGAGAAATAAATAATTATTGACTAGTTAAATTTACCAGATTTTTTAAAGTATCCAGTATTTTATTGACCTAAAACTAAGATTTTCACTGCGAATTCCATTTACTGTCTAAGAATCGAGATCAATTATGGATCAAGAAGCTTATTTTCAGTAGGTTATTAGAACATTAAAAATCTGTTTATGCACAAAATAAGACTTTTCTCTGTGATGATAGTCATTATTTTAGCAAACACTCTATTAACAACATTACATTAGGCATTAAAAAGGGAACATTATGCGTATTGGTATACCAAGAGAAAGACTTGCCAATGAAGCGCGTGTTGCAGCTACACCATCAACAGTAACTCAACTTCTTAAGTTAGGTTTTTCTGTCTGTGTAGAACAAAATGCGGGCCATTTAGCCAGTTTTGACGATGTAGCATACGAACAAGCGGGGGCAGAAATCGTTGATCGTGATACCGCATTTGCTGCGGATATCGTTTTTAAAGTCAACGCGCCACTGGATGATGAAATTCCTCTGTTAAAAGAAGGGGCAACACTGGTGAGTTTCATTTGGCCGGCACAAAATGCTGAGCTAATGGACGCTTTAAAAGCTCGGAAAATTAACGTGATGGCGATGGATGCCGTGCCACGTATTTCACGTGCCCAGTCACTTGATGCGCTGAGTTCAATGGCAAATATTGCAGGTTACCGTGCAATTGTTGAAGCTGCTCATGAATTTGGCCGTTTTTTTACGGGGCAAATTACGGCAGCAGGTAAAGTACCTCCAGCGAAAGTCATGATCATCGGTGCTGGGGTTGCTGGTCTTGCTGCAATTGGTGCAGCAGGTAGCTTAGGCGCTATTGTCCGCGCTTTTGACACTCGCCCTGAGGTGAAAGAGCAAGTTCAGAGTATGGGGGCTGAATTCCTTGAGCTAGATTTCAAAGAAGAGGCTGGTAGTGGCGATGGCTATGCCAAAGTGATGTCAGAAGCATTTATTAAAGCTGAGATGGAATTGTTCGCTGCCCAGGCGAAAGAAGTCGATATCATTGTGACTACGGCACTGATCCCAGGTAAACCCGCCCCTAAATTGATTACCAAGGAAATGGTTGAATCAATGAAACCAGGGAGTGTGGTTGTCGACTTAGCGGCGCAAACCGGTGGAAACTGTGAATTAACCCAAGCTGATAAGTTGGTTGTGACTGACAATGGTGTAAAAATCATTGGTTACACCGATTTACCAAGCCGTTTGCCAACTCAATCATCACAGTTATATGGAACAAACCTTGTTAACTTGATGAAACTGCTATGCAAAGAAAAAGACGGTGAAATCAACATTGATTTTGACGATCTGGTTATTCGCGGGGTCACAGTGATTAAGCAAGGTGAAATCACTTGGCCAGCCCCCCCAATTCAGGTATCTGCTCAACCGCAGGCGAAACCGCAAGCGGTTGAAAAAGTTAAAGCGCCTGAGAAAAAGATGTCACCGACGCTGAAATATGGCTTGATGGCATTAGCTATCATCTTGTTTGGTTGGTTCGCTAATTCAGCACCAAAAGAGTTTTTATCACACTTTACGGTATTTGCATTAGCTTGTGTGGTCGGTTATTACGTGGTTTGGAATGTCACTCATGCATTGCATACGCCGTTAATGTCAGTCACGAATGCTATTTCAGGGATCATTGTCGTTGGGGCCTTGCTCCAGATTGGAAGCGGTGGCTGGGTAAGCTTCTTATCCTTTATCGCCATATTGATCGCCAGCATCAATATTTTTGGTGGGTTCACTGTAACCCAACGCATGTTAAAAATGTTTCGTAAAGGGTAAGGGGTAACTTATGTTGTCGAGTGGAATTGTGACAGCAGCTTACATAGTTGCTGCTATCCTATTTATTTTCAGCCTTGCGGGGCTATCCCGTCATGAAAGCTCCCAACGAGGGAATACTTACGGCATCATCGGGATGGCTATTGCATTGGTAGCCACGATTTTAGGTCCTCACAGTGCTAATGTGGGCTGGATGATCGTTGCGATGGTTATTGGTGCAGTGATTGGTATTCGCTTAGCGAAAAAAGTTGAAATGACAGAAATGCCTGAGCTGGTGGCTATTTTACATAGTTTTGTCGGTTTAGCAGCAGTGCTGGTTGGTTTCAACAGTTTTATCGCAAGTGAAGGACACGCTGATGTTGTGATGGAAAACATTCATTTAACTGAAGTTTTCTTAGGGATCTTCATTGGTGCGGTTACCTTCACCGGCTCAGTGGTCGCTTATGGTAAATTATCAGGAAAAATGTCATCAAAACCGATGATGTTACCTAATCGCCATAAACTGAATTTAGCAGCGTTAGTTGTTTCATTTATTTTGTTAGTGATTTTCGTTAAAACAGAAAGTGTGGGCTTACAAGTCTTCTTGATGCTAATCATGACTGCGATTGCTTTAGCTTTTGGCTGGCATTTAGTGGCATCAATTGGTGGGGCGGATATGCCTGTGGTTGTTTCAATGCTGAATTCTTATTCAGGTTGGGCTGCTGCAGCGGCAGGTTTCATGTTAAGCAATGACTTGTTGATCGTCACAGGGGCGTTGGTCGGTTCTTCAGGTGCGATTCTGTCTTATATTATGTGTAAGGCGATGAATCGTTCATTCATTAGTGTCATTGCGGGAGGCTTCGGTACAGATGGCTCTTCAACGGGTACTGAAGAAGAAATGGGTGAGTACCGTGAAAGTACTGCAGAAGAAGTCGCTGAAATGTTGAAAAATTCAACATCGGTGATTATCACTCCAGGCTATGGTATGGCGGTTGCACAAGCACAATACCCTGTTGCAGATATCACCACTAAACTACGTGAACGTGGTATCAAGGTGCGGTTTGGTATTCACCCTGTAGCAGGGCGCTTACCTGGACACATGAACGTATTATTAGCAGAGGCCAAAGTACCTTACGATGTCGTATTGGAAATGGATGAAATTAATGATGATTTCTCTGATACTGATACCGTTCTGGTTATTGGTGCTAATGATACGGTTAACCCAGCGGCTCAAGAAGATCCAAACAGCCCAATTGCGGGGATGCCTGTTCTTGAAGTTTGGAAAGCAAGCAATGTTATTGTATTTAAACGCTCAATGAATACAGGCTACGCTGGGGTACAAAACCCGTTATTCTTCAAAGAGAATACACAAATGTTGTTTGGTGATGCGAAAGATAGCGTTGATGCAATCTTACGTGCATTGTAATTTAATGAATCGTTAATTTACTTCAAAATTAGCAATAAAGTAAGAAGGGGTGATTGGCTAATACCAGTCACCCCTTCTTGACATTTAAGAGCTAAATCAATTTATGTGATGTAATTTTATAAACGTATCATTTGATGCAAAATCTAGCGCAATTGGTTAGCCCGCGAGCAAAGGTAAACACTAATAAAAACGCGAGTGTTGATATTGTGAGCATGCTCATCATGAGAACTCCGCCATTGAAATTATCCATGACATATCCTCCCACTAAGCTACCAATAGTAATTAAAATTAAAAACATAAAGGTAATTAAGGCTGAACCTTTTTCGGTTAATTCTGGAACATGAACGTGCATCCACATGTTGATTGTTGCAGGAACCATACCTGCAGCAATTCCCCATGAAAAAACAAATATGATACTGGTCGCCCAATTAAAATCTAAAACGGATAATGCGAGAAAAGCTAAGGCTAATAAAAGCGCACTAATTGCAAAATTATAACGAACATTATGTTTTCCGACATAGCCCGCCAGTATATTGCCAACGACGCTGGCCACCCCAAAAAAGAGTAATAATGCTGAAATTTGCCCCTCGATAAAACCTGCGGTGTGTTTAAAGAACACTGTAAAATAATTATAGGCAGAGAAATGCGCTAAAAAAATCAATGTGAATATAACTAACCCCTTACGTGCAATAGGGTGCGAGGGCATCAATAATAACTCTTTCCATTGCATAGATGAGGACGGTTTTAATGATGGTAAAGAAAAATACTGCATAAAAAATGCGATGGCGCCTGCAATAACTAATGCAATATAAGGGGTTCTCCAACCATAGTTATCAGATAGCCAAGCACCTAAAGGTACGCCGAGTACGGTGACTAATGTGACCGCCGAAAAAAATATTGTTACGGATGTGGTGATTGACATGTTTTTAGGTGCTAAGCGTACGACTAAGCCAGCAGCAACCCCCCAAAAACCCCCCAATGCAATTCCTAATGCGAAACGGCCTAATAAAACTAAACTAAAACTAGAAGCGAAAGCCGTAATTGCATTGGCTAAAATCATGAGAGCAACTAAGAAAAGTAATACTTGGCGTCTATCGATATTTTTTGCATAAATGGGAACAAATAGGGAGGATGCCATACCTGCGATAGATGTGACTGTCACGGTAAGTCCTGCGGTACCTGTTGATATTTGGAAATCATAAGCGATATTATTCAGGACGCTTATCGCTAAAAATTCACCAGTAACAATAATAAAGCAAGCAAAAGTTGCAGATAATAGTGAAAGCCAGTTACCATTGTGCGAAGAAAAATGAGTTGTTGTCATTTGCTTTCCATGAAAATTGAGTTATTTACCAAAAAGAATAATTTTATAGTGACCGCTATAAAATTATGGTGCTATTCTTTATGCTAATTTAGGTGCTGTCAATTATTTTTATAGTGATCACTATAAAATAGTTGTGGCACCGTGAGTTGACTGCGAGTAAAGTGAGAAGATGAATCAAATAAAACGCGGGCGGCCTAAAGGCTTTGACCAACAAGATGCATTAGCTAAAGCCATGTTACTTTTTTGGCGAAATGGCTATGTTGCAACCTCAATTAGCGATTTAACTCAAGAGCTAGGTATCACTGCACCTAGTCTTTATTGTGCTTTTGGTGATAAAGCATCGTTGTTTAATCAATGTATTGATTATTATTTGATGAATGAAGCTTGCCCTATTTTGTCTATCGTAAAGCAAGCTAAAACGGCGAAAATTGCGATTGAATTACTGATGTATGAAAGTGCCAAAAGGCTAATTCAGCCAAACAAGCCTGCAGGTTGTATGTTGATTACTGCAGCAATGAATGGGGCGAAGCAAATCGAAGATGTACAATTAAACGTCCAAGAAAAACGGAAGAGTTATCAAGAGATTCTACTGGAGCGTATGCGTAAAGGTATTGCTGATGGCGATGTTGCTCCAGATGCACCGATTGAAGCTATCGTTGATTTTTATATCACGGTAATTGATGGTTTTACCATACAAGCATGTGATGGAATTGAACTTGAAAGGCTAAATCAAGTTATTTTTAATGCTATGCAGGTTTGGCCAGTACTTAATTCCAACCAACATAAACAGAATCAGGATTGAATTGCTCCCCTAGTGAATTAGAGGGAGCAATTTTTAAATGATTAATTAATCTTCATCAGCAGGGGTGATAGGGCAGACAAAACCGTCAGGTTTAATCGCTAATAAATCACATTTTAGCTTATCGATGACATGCTCTGCGGTATTTCCCAAAAAGGCAGCTGAAATCCCTGTACGGCCTAAAATACCCAGTACCACAACCCCTGCATGTAATTCTTCACACATGTCAGGAATAATTTTTTCAGGTAGGCCTTCACGGACATGGGTGTACCTTTCATCAATCCCAAATTTTTGCCGTAGCTCTTTCATCGCAATTAAATGCTGGCCACGTAGTGCGTTGTTATATAAGCTCGGGTCGAAATCGGGCAACTCTATGGCAATATTCATTGGCGCAACAGGATATGCGCTTACTAAATGAATTTCCTGTTCTTTAATAATGCGTGTTGCTAAGTCTTTTGTTTTTTCGACCAATTTGATATTGAGGTCATCGTGATAAGATTCCTCATTTGATAAATTAACGGCAACAACCACGGAACCATGGTCTGGCCAGACTTTATCTTTCACCATCCAGACGGGAGCAGGGCATTTTCGGAGTAAGTGCCAGTCTAACGGGGTAAAAATAATTGACTCGAAATTATCGGTTTGGTGTGCCATTTTCAGTAATAAGTCATGTTCACCACTGATAACTTCCTGAATAATGGCCTCATATGGCTTGTTGTGCCAAATAACTTTAATTTCAATATCAATGCCCGCTTCAAGATAAAAATGAGCTTGTTGTTTGATCCACGCTGCTTTTTGGCTTATTACACCTTTACGCATGGCATTACGCTCTTCAGGAGACAGTAATGTTGTCATGTCATAGGAAAGGTCGTAGATAGGCAAAAACGCTTTTATCCGTCCACCATTACGCTGCACGATGTAGACAGCACGTCTTAATGCAGGCTGATCATCCTGATTTGGGTCAATTGCAACTAGCAGGTTTTTATAGTTTGCCATATTGAAATCCTCTCGATACACGGATATTTCCATATAGATAAACTATGATATTGAGATTAAATAGGCAAGAAATCTGGGGAAAAAAATAAAAACGGATCACTGATAACGTGATCCGTTTAGGGATATTAGCATGTAATTGCTGAAACTTTACCAGCAATATCAGTCAGTTTAGCCATATCTTCGATAGTGATATACTTGCCTTTAACACTCAACATGCCACTTTTTTGAAAGCGGCCTAATAAGCGGCTGATGGTTTCAACGGTTAATCCAAGATAGTTACCAATATCTCCACGAGTCATGGTCAATCTAAATTCTCTTGGTGAAAAACCACGTTCCGCAAAGCGGTGTGAGAGGTTAAGAATAAATGCAGCTAAACGTTCTTCCGCATTTTTCTTAGATAATAAAAGGATCATTTCTTGATCACCTTTAATTTCACCGCTCATTAAACGCATAATTTGCTGACGTAAATTAGGCATTTTGCCTGATAAATCATCTAAGGTTTCAAAAGGTATTTCACAAACCATTGATGTTTCAAGTGCTTGTGCAAAACTTGGGTGCTGTGTATGAATGATGGCATCAAAACCAACAAGGTCTCCAGCTAAATGAAAACCGGTAATTTGCTCATCGCCTTCTTCGGTTATTGTATAGCTTTTTATTGTACCTGAGCGGATGGCATATAATGAACGCAACTCATCGCCCGCTTTAAACAAAGCTTGGCCTTTTTGAATTGGTTTCTTGCGTTCGATGATATTATCAAGTTGATCCAGTTCATGTTCATTCAGCGTAAAAGGAATGCAAAGTTGGCTAATACTGCAGTCCTGGCAATGAATAGCACAACCACCAGACTGGATGCGACGAACAACTCTTTTTTCTGGGATCATATTTAAGGCTCAATCAAGTTAAAATTATTGATATGAGTCAATTTTAACATAAGATAATGCAACTGGTAAGTAGTAATGTATGACAGAATCGACTTAATAAACAAAAAAGCCAATCAGAGAACATGCAAGAAATTAGTGAATTTAGATATTAATGCTAAATTAAAGAAGATTACTAAATATAAAATTTGATATAGATTAAATTTTATCCTCTAAACGATAAAAAGATGATAGATATCACTATTGTAATTAATACTTAAAATTATAGTGCTTGAGCACGAAATATTAAACTAATTAGCATTAATTTAACACGAAAATAAATTTATGAATATCAATTTTTCAAATTAACCTCAATAAGGAGATTATAATGACACTTACTCAACAGTCTTTACCCACTTCGATGACAGTTGTTGACATTATAGAACCTGGTGGGTCAGAAAAGCTGCGATTAATTGATGAACCGTTACCTAGAATTTCTGCAGGGTATTTACTTGTTAAGGTGGAAGCTGCGGGCGTTAATCGCCCTGATATTTTTCAGCGTAAGGGATCTTATCCTCCACCGGCTGATGCTTCACCGATTATGGGGCTTGAAATTGCAGGAACTATTGTAGGCAAGGCGGATGATGTAGAGGAATGGCAGTTAGGTGATAAAGTTTGTGGGCTGGTTGCTGGGGGCGGTTATGCGGAATATTGTCTAGTGCATAAGCACATCGCCTTACCGTTAGGGAATTTATCTTTTATCGAGGGGGCGGCAATACCTGAAAACTTTTTTACTGTTTGGGCAAATGTTTTTCAAATTGGCAAGTTAAAAAAAGACGAAACAGTGCTTATTCACGGGGGAACATCGGGTATTGGTAGTGTGGCGATTATGTTAGCGAAAGCGTTTGGCGCAACAGTGATTACCACTGTCGGTTCTGAGAATAAGGCTGAAGTTGCAAAATCGTTAGGTGCAGATTGTGCTGTTAACTATAGAAAAGATGATTTTGTTGAGGCTACGCTCAATTATACCTCTTCTCGAGGTGTAGATATGGTCGTGGATATTATCGGTGGCGATTATGTTGTAAAAAATTATCAAGTTGCTGCTAAGTTTGGGCGCATTATCCAGATTGGGATGATGAAAGGTAACCCTAAAGAGTTAAATATGATGCCTTTAATGGTAAAAAGATTAACTCATACGGGATCAACAATGCGCTCTCGAACTATTGAAGAAAAAGTTTTGATCGCTCAAGAGCTCAAAGAACAAGTTTGGGGGATGTTACAAAAAGGTGAAATTAAACCTATTGTTAACAAAATCTACCCTTTAACCCAGGTAAAAGACGCTCATGAGTATATGGAATCAGGTGACCTTACTGGTAAAATTATCCTAATAAACAATTGACTATAATTTTTTAATCTGGTTTTTATTGTTGTGTTACGATATTTTTATAATAATAAAAACCAGTCCGTTTATAACAAACAATTTACATAATCAAGTCTTTTTAGCGTAAATATCTCTTTACAGTTAACTAAATTTTGATTTTTTGTGCTCGCCCACAAATTAGAATGAAATTCCAATTGGTTTGTTAATAATTTAATAAAAATAGATTATATCTATAAATAAGTTGGCCATTAACGGTTTGTTTATCAATAATTAATCCTCAAATGATATTTTTAAATGTATATCATTAATATATTGATATCTTTTATGTAAACACAGCCCGTTATGCACTTTCCAATGATATTAAGTTAAGTGACTTAAATGCAACTAGCGGCTGCTAATTGCAGTTTGAAGGTGTAGTAATGATGAATAATTTTAAAAATGCAAAGATGAATGTAGATGCATTGTTTTTAGGTCCTAAATCTGAAAATGCTGTCTTTTTCAAAGAAATGATGGAATATTCAGTCAGTGAACACATGCATTGGCGCTCTAGCTATCATCCAGAAGACCCTGATCTTATCTCTACCGTTGACCGCTATGCCCCTGAATACCGAGATACGTTATATCGTACAGAAGGTATTCTTAATCAACTCTCTTCAAAATTAAAAACAACATCAGTTCCATGGTTCTCTCCACGTTATATGGGCCATATGAATGCAGATACGCTGATGATTTCTAATTTAGCTTATGTTATGGCGATGATGTACAACCCCAATAATTGTGCACAAGAATCCTCACCAACGACAACCGTTTTAGAAATAGAAGCCGGGTTAGATTTATGTGCCATGTTTGGTTATGACGTACAACATGCTTGGGGGCACATTACATCTGGTGGAACGGTAGCTAATTATGAAGGATTATGGGTAGCTAGAAATATTAAAACACTACCGTTGGCGATTATGCAGCATCCAAAATCCCAATACCTACTAAAGGGGAAAACAGAAAAAGAGTTGCTCAATCTTTCAGTGCCTACAGTTCTAGATTTAATTGACGAATTAAAGAAACAGCAAATTTTTGAAGAAATTCGTGATTTGACCTGTCGTGGCGTTGGAATAGAGCAAGGAAAACTCGGTAAGTTATTGGTTCCTCAGTCTAAACACTATTCATGGATGAAAGCGATGGATATCCTTGGTTTAGGCCAACAGAATATTGTGCAACTACCCGTTGATGCAAGTTATCGAACGGATGTGTGTAAAATGCGTGAAACCGTATTTGCATTGATTGAGCAAGGAGAACCTATTTTAGCGGTCGTTGCCGTTATGGGAACCACAGAAACTGGCGCAATTGACAATGTCAAAGAAGTCATTGAGCTACGACGTGAATGTGAGCAACGTTTTGGTGTTTCTTTTTATGTGCATATCGATGCTGCTTATGCGGGATACGCTTGTGCGATGTTTCGTGATGAAGAAAATCAATTTATGGAGTATGAGAATTTAATCCAACGGTATCATAGTGAAGGACTTTTCCCTGAAAATATGGTGTGGCCAAAACGCGATGTGTATGAAAGTTTTAAAGCATTAAGCCAAGCTGATTCTATTACCGTTGACCCTCATAAAGTGGGGTTTATTCCGTATGCGGCGGGGGCAATTTGTATGAAAGATAAGCGAATTGTAGATTTGGTTTCTTACCATGCCGCTTATGTATTTGAAGAAGTGCAAGAAAAACAGCGTAAAGCAGAAAAAACGCAAAATGTATTACTTGGCTCTTCCATCATGGAAGGATCAAAAGCGGGCGCAACCGCCGCAGCGGTATGGGCTGCACACCGCTTAGTCCCATTAAATGTTTTAGGGTATGGAAAAGTGATTGCCGCAGGGATCATCACAGCTAATTGGATGATTGACAAAATTAATCAATGTGAGCCTTTCATTATTGATGAGCGTCAATTTTCAATTATAGCGATGCCTACGCCTGATTTTCACATGATTAACTTTATGTTTCGCGAAATCGGGAACACCTCTTTAGAAAAGCAAAATCAGCTAAATAAGCGGCTATATGAATTATGCTCTTATGCTGCAGGTCGGAGTTATTCTAATGATTTTCTCACCTCATCAACTTCGCTAACTTATGACGAGTATGGTGATAATCCATTGAATTTATGTCGAGATGCACAATTCTCTGATAATGAATGGCATAAAGTGCGGTCAATTTATGTACTACGGGCAGCAATCATGACGCATTGCTTGCGTGATAGGGCACACTTTGAAACCTATTGGGCGGAGTTAAAAAATATCTTTGAAGATAAACTGCAACAACTCATTAATGAAGAAAATAAGTTAAATCATTCCAATTATAAAATTAATATTTAATTGATTGTTAGGATCTCAATATGAAAAATCGCACACTTGGTAGTGTATTTATTGTTGCAGGTACTACGATTGGCGCAGGTATGTTAGCTATGCCTATCGCGGCTGCTGGTAATGGGTTTTTAGTTAGCTTGGCTATGTTATTAGTGTTATGGGCATTGATGTGTTACACAGCATTGCTTTTGGTCGAGGTTTATCAACATGAATCCCACGAAACGGGGATTGGTAGTGTTGCGCAGCGGTATTTAGGGTCTAGTGGCAAATTTATTACGGGTTTCAGTATGATGTTCCTTATGTATGCACTGACAGCTGCTTATGTCAGTGGTGCAGGGGAAATCATTACTTCAAATTTAAAAAGTAGTTTTGCCATTGAAATGGCCGATTGGATGGGAATTGTTGTATTTACCGTCATTGGTGGTGGAGTTGTATGTTTCGGGACTTCATCCGTAGATTTTATCAACCGTATTTTATTTGCTGCAAAAATTGTTTTTCTAGTCATTATATTGGCATTAATGATACCGCATGTTGAGCAACAAAATTTATTGGCTGCACCAACTGAAAAAGTTCTCATTTTATCTGCGATACCGGTATTTTTTACCTCATTTGGTTTTCATGGTAGCGTCCCAAGTATCGTTAAATACATGGGAGGGGATGTCAAAAAACTGCGGGTTATTTTTATCATCGGAAGTGCTATCCCATTGATTGCTTATATTTTATGGCAAATCGCAACCTTAGGGAGTATTGGGACAACCACGTTCGTTGGTATTTTGGCTGAAAACGCAGGGCTTAATGGACTATTAGATGCAATTAAGGATGTGGCTCAATCAGGAAAAACAGAGTTAATTGCACAAATGTTCATGAGCTTGGCTCTAGCGACATCTTTCCTTGGGGTTGCTTTAGGGTTATTTGACTTTTTAGCAGACTTATTTAAACGTCAAGATAATGCTTCAGGGCGTCTACAAACAGGTTTACTAACCTTTGGACCACCGTTAGTTTTTGCTTTATTTTATCCTAAAGGGTTTGTGATGGCGTTAGGGTATGCCGCAATTGCACTTTCAATACTAGCTTTATTACTACCTAGTGCAATGGCATTTAAATCAAGGGCATTGAACCCACAGAAATATCAAGTATTGGGTGGTGGATTAGGTCTATCATTGGTATTTATTTGTGGCATTATAGTCATTGGTGTTCAGTTAGGGATTGTTTTCAACATATTACCTAATATTGGTTAATAAATAGTTTACTTGCCAGCTGTCTCTTGATGGCTGGTTTGTTCCTTTCCTAAAAGCTTTTCTCAAATTTACTGCATAATTTACTCAGTTAGACAATTTACCGCACATTTTTTACTGTTGTATCGACATTTAGTCGGTATAATCCATATAAGAATGATTATCATTAGCACGTTATGCACAAAACAGATATATCTAAAGCTGGCATTTTCTGCAAAAGTAACTATTATATTAGATATATCGGTTTTAGAATGAATAACCCTGAGAATTTTAATGGCCAGTGAACAACAACTAGACCCGTGTTTGTGTAACGGTAAAAGCGTCAGTCGTATGTTTAACCCTAAACAGTTAAGGATTTATATCCTACATTTACTGACAGGGGGAATTAATTATGGTTATGAGTTAATAAAAAAAATTGCAGAAGAAACGGCAGGTTTTTATTGTCCAAGTCCGGGTGTGATTTATCCGACTCTAACATTATTAGAGGAGTTAGGGTTTATTTCAGCGGGTAAAGATAATGGAAAAGGGCGCAAGTGTTATGTGATTACTCCAGAAGGCCGCTGTTTTTTATTACTCAAAGCTGAAATACTGGCAGAAGTTCAACTAAAATTAAAATATGCACAGGAATTAAAAGCAGGCAATCAATTTGCTAATGAAATTGAATGTGCTGTAGATAAATTTAAGTCATTGTTGAGACACCAAATCGTGATACAACAGTTGACAAAAGAAGAGACAACAAGAGTCGTTGAGATCATTAACTGCGCAGTGGAACGAATTGAGCAAGTCAATGCAGTGTTAGTGGCAGAAGGAAAATCAAATGGCTAAAACGAATGATATTATACGAGCAAAAGAGCATTTATATATGAAAGAAACAAGCAAAATACCACAGAGCAACGCCCCGGTTACTTCTGAAAATGAACCGCCTGTGAAGACGAATAAAGATGTTAAGTTTAAAGAAGTTGTTTGTCCTAATGTCCCAACGTCATATTTTAAGCGAGCTAAAAAACAAAAAATAAAATAACAATTTGGATAGTTTACAAAATCTTTATTCACATGAAAGGCATAAAGAATAAACGCAATTATTTTCATTATTGATGAATAACGGTACTTAATTTTCTATTATTTCGTCAATAAGGTAAATTTTAGGGTACATATAATTATTTTGTAAACTGTAACTATCATCCTATATCTGTATACGGCTTATTAAGAAGGTCCCCTGATCACTTAACGTCATCAGGGGGTATCGGTTATAAGCCCAATTTAGCGTGTATTTGGGCTATTTCATTTATCCACTGTTGTTGTAACTGTGGTTTTTGGTGGCTTAGTTTGCGTTTTTGATCCGCAAGTAACTTTTGCTCTAATATCAGCAATGTTTCTAGTAGCTCATCTTCATGAGCAGTTTCCTCACAAGAAATTTTAATCGCCGATTTAACAGAGACATCTCTCCCAAATGTAGGCGTTAATAATGACTGGGATTGCAGCTCGATTTTATGATAAATATCATCAACATTAAGGTATTCCTCTAGCCGATTATCATCGATAAACCAGAAGCGTTGGCAGCTATTTTCAATGAGCCATTTATCATGGCTTACAACCAATAATGCCCCAGAAAATAAGCTAATTTGCTCACAAAGCGCTTCCTTGCCTTCTAGATCAAGGTGATTGGTAGGCTCGTCCAATAAAATCAACTCGTACTGAGCTAAACTTAAACCAATAAACAATAACCTAGCGCGTTCTCCACCACTTAGTGCCGCTACTTTCTGTTGATGGCGTGTATAAGCAAAACCAGCGCCAATTAAGGCCATTTTTCGTTGTTCATCGGTTAAGGGAGCAAAATGACGTAGTGCCTCTAGTAGGCTATCATTATCATTTAGCTGCTCTAATTGTTGGTCATAATAACCAGCACTGATTGCTGGGTGAAACTTCAATTGCGAGCTATAGCGCAAATCTTGTTGATAACATTGCCAAAGTAGGCGTAATAGTGTTGACTTACCACAGCCATTAGCGCCCATGATAGCGATACGATCACCACTTTTCACTTGATGAAATGCCGTTTTAAACAACTGATTTCCATTCGGTGTTGAAACAACGGTGTTTTCCAACTCTAAAACTCTATCTGCAGGAATGGCTTTGCCATTTAAAGCAAGCTTCCATTGATAGCCTTCAGTTAACTCAGTTTGGGCATCTTTAAGCCGGTCAATATGTTTTTCCATCTGCTTAGCTTTGCGTGATAAGGCTTCATTGTCATACACATGTCCCCAAATAGCTAAGCGCTTAGCACTTGATGCAATACGGTCAATTTCTTTTTGCTCGGCTTGATTACGACGTGCATCAGTGATGTCTTTTTCACTTAATGCTTGCCGTGCTGCACTGCAAGGTAACCGATAAAAATGCAGTGATTTATCTCGTAAAATCCAAGTGCAGTTACTCACCTTATCTAATAATGACTGGTCATGAGACACGAGTACGAAACTGCCTTTCCATGACTGTAAGAAATTACCTAACCAAATAAGTGTGGGTAAATCTAAATGATTACTCGGTTCATCAAGTAGTAGTAAATCGGGTTGCTCAATTAAAGCACGACCTAGAAGCAAACGAGTATGTTGCCCTCCACTGATGGCATTAGCTTTTTGTTCCCACTGTTCAGGTGTAAAACCTAATTCTGATAATAAAACTTCAGCCCGCCAGCGTTCAGTGACTTTGTCTTGTTCAGGTAATTTTTGAACTAGTGCATCAAGCAGTGTCAAGGAAGCAATATTATCGGGTAAATGTTGTTCAATATAAGCAGTAACGCAGTGATTCGCATAAGTAATACTGCCATTATTAGGGGACAACTGCTGGGTTATTAGCTTCAATAATGTACTTTTTCCGCTTCCGTTATGGCCAATTAAACCAATACGGTCGCCTTGTTGAACGGTAAAAGAGATATCATTCAATAAAGTCGAGGTTGAAGTATCGTAATTTAGTGATTTTACAGTTAATAAAGTGCTCATAGCTTACTCAAATTTTAGGCATAAAAATGCCAGGGTATAGTCGTCACGACAACCCAGTAAGCTGAGGGAAGATTTTCTTTAGTGGCTTCGCTCAGGCAGGGTTATCGCAGTATAAAACTGTGAAAGCCTGAGCTCTGGCGATTACCAAAGAAGTGTGAGTATTCAATAAGATCACACAACAGCATAGATTAGCCTCCTTAATATTTGTTAAGTTAATCCATGAGATAATCATAGCAAACATAGTCTTTGGCAAACAATGTCCAGAAATGCGTTGTTTAATTATTATTGTTAAATTAAGTATATCCACAGATATAAATGATACTTATATCATGCACGAAGAAATGAATAATACTGCTGTGAATTGGGTTCTTCGTTGGTAGCGTTTAAAATTAGGATTCAAAAGCTAAGAGAGCCCCAAATGAACGTAGAAATAAAGTCAGCAACCCACCAAGATGCCGCTTTGATATTAGATATGATCATTGAACTTGCGGATTACGAAAAAGCACGTCATGAAGTGAAAGCAACAGTTGCTGATATCGAAAATTCCTTATTCGATGAAAATTCAAGCACTGAAGCATTGATTTGTTATGTCGATGGGCACCCTGCAGGGTATGCCGTATTCTTTACAAGCTATTCAACATGGTTAGGTAATAGTGGCATTTATTTAGAGGATTTATATGTATCCCCTAATTTTAGAGGGGCAGGAGCCGGGAAAAAACTATTGAAACATATTGCAAAATTGGCTGTGGAGCGAAAATGCCAGCGTCTGGAATGGAGCGTTCTTGATTGGAATCAGCCAGCAATTGATTTCTATAAAAGTATAGGTGCGCAACCACAGGATGAGTGGGTTCGTTACCGCATGGACGAGAAAACGATAGCTGAATTTGCTTGCTAATATTTATTCAAATCAAATGCTATTAATAAAGCCAGTAAACTAATTGACTGGCTTTATTTTTTATATATTGAATTAAATGTATACAATTAATGCCTTATTATTGTTTTTATCTGTCTATTCTACCTTTTTGTGACACAAGGCAACTTCACTTAACTTAAATGCTGATAAAATGTTATTAAATTAGATAGATAGCTAATTTAATAACTGTGTTTACACGTACTAACATAGTTAAAAAATAAAAAATTATTACTTTTGTCTTAGTTGTATTTATTTAGCATATAGGACAGTTATCTCGTTTTATTAATATTTACCAGGTTAATAATCAAAATAATTGTTGTTCCTTGTTTTCTCATTTAATGGAAAGGGATGGTATGAAAATAAATAAGCAAAAAATATCTTTTTACATCATTTTAATAATAATTATTGTTGCGGGTGGTTTTTATTACTGGAATGTTAACTCAGGTGGGCTACCTGCTGGATTTGCACAAAGTAATGGTCGTATAGAAGCAACGGAAATTGATATTGCGACTAAGACTGCAGGGCGCATTGAAACGATTAACGTCAAAGAAGGGGATTTTGTTAAAGAAGGGCAAGAACTTGCTCGTATGGATACACGAGCGCTTCAAGAGCAGCTTCATGAAGTACAAGCCCAGTTGCGCCAAGCGATTAGTGCAGTGACGACAGCCGAATCTGCTTTAGCCCAACGAAAAAGTGAAAAAGTTGCTGCTCAAGCCGTTGTTCGTCAACGTGAAGCGGAATTAGACGCTGCACAAAAACGGTTAAATCGCTCTAGAGCTTTGGTAAGAACAAACGCTGTTTCTCAACAACAAGTCGATGATGATACAGCACAAATGCAAGGTTCTCGCGCAGCATTGGAAGCGTCAAAAGCCCAAGTTGCCGCCGCGACATCAGCGATTGATTCTGCAAGCGCCGGTATTGTTCAAGCGAAAAACCGTGTTGATGCAGCGACAGCAACGGAACGTCGCATTATTGCGGACTTAGATGACAGTATTCTAAAAGCACCAAGAAATGGGCGTATTCAATATCGTGTCGCTGAGCCTGGAGAGGTACTTGGCGCTGGTGGGCGGGTCTTGAATATGGTCGATTTAAGTGATGTGTATATGACCTTTTTCTTACCGACTGAAGATGCAGGTAAAGTTGCCTTAGGCAGTGATGTTCACATTATCCTTGATGCTGCACCAAACATCGTGATCCCAGCAAAAACCACGTTCGTGGCAAGTGTTGCACAATTCACACCCAAAACCGTAGAAACACAAAATGAACGCTTAAAATTGATGTTCAGAGTACGTGCGCGTGTTTCCCCTGAGTTATTAGAGCAACACTTAGAATATGTCAAAACAGGGTTACCCGGTAAAGCGTATGTGCGTTTAGATCCGAATGAATCTTGGCCTGCTGAACTTGAGGTGAAATTACCACAATGACCAATAAACTGATGGATGATGTGATTATCGATATACAGCATGTCAGCCAGCATTATGGTGATAATTGTGCGTTGGATGACATTGTACTTTCCATCCCAGCAAGAAAAATGGTTGGGTTGATTGGCCCAGATGGCGTAGGAAAATCAAGCTTGATTTCTCTGATCGCGGGGGCAAGAGTAATTCAACAAGGCCAAATAACGGTACTTGATGGTGATATGAATGACATTGAACACCGTCGAGCTGTTTGCCCTCGTATTGCTTACATGCCCCAAGGTTTAGGGAAGAATCTCTACCATACATTATCTGTTTATGAAAACGTCGATTTTTTTGGTCGTTTATTTGGCCAATCAAAAGCTGAGCGTGAATATCGCATTCAAGATTTACTTGAAAGTACAGGGCTTGCCCCCTTTAAAGACCGTCCTGCTGGTAAGTTATCAGGAGGCATGAAACAAAAGTTGGGATTATGCTGTGCGTTAATTCATGATCCCGATTTATTAATTTTAGATGAACCTACCACTGGGGTTGACCCGTTATCTCGTGCACAATTTTGGGATTTAATCGATCGTATTCGTTTGCGACAAACCAATATGAGTGTTTTGGTCGCAACAGCTTACATGGAAGAAGCCGAACGTTTTGATTGGTTAGTGGCAATGGATGATGGCAAGGTGCTTGCCACTGGCCATGCATCTGAATTAAAAGCACAGACGCAATGTGATGACCTTGAAGCTGCGTTTATTCAATTACTACCAGAAGAAAAGCGTAGCGGGCACAAGAAGGTTGTGATCCCTGCGCGTGATACCACAAAAGACAATATTATTGCCATTGAAGCCCAAGATCTAACCATGCGTTTTGGCAACTTTGTCGCTGTTGACCATGTTAATTTTAAAATTCCGAAAGGGGAGATTTTCGGTTTTTTAGGCTCCAATGGCTGTGGTAAATCGACCACCATGAAAATGTTGACGGGGTTATTACAAGCCAGTGAAGGGCAAGCATGGCTATTCGGTCAAGAAATTGATCCTAAGGATATCGAAACCCGCAAACGCGTCGGTTATATGTCGCAAGCCTTCTCATTATATAGTGAACTCAGTGTTGAGCAAAACCTTGTTCTGCATGCCAAGCTTTTCCATATACCGGAAGATAAAATTCCTCAGCGTGTAGATGAAATGTGTCAGCGTTTTGAACTCGAGGAAGTCAGGGATACTATGCCTGATGATTTGCCTCTTGGTATTCGCCAGCGATTATCGCTCGCCGTGGCGGTGATCCATGAACCTGAAATGTTAATCCTCGATGAGCCAACGTCAGGGGTGGACCCTGTTGCCAGAGATATGTTCTGGAATTTAATGGTCGATTTATCAAGGCGTGACGGCGTCACAATTTTCATCTCAACTCACTTTATGAATGAAGCCGAACGCTGTGACCGGATTTCACTGATGCACGCAGGAAAGGTACTTGATTGTGATACGCCTGCAAACTTAACCAAAAAACGCGGATTAGCGACGTTAGAAGAAACTTTTATTGCTTATTTGCAAGATGCGGTAGGTGATGCAGGACAAGGGCAAGAAACTGCGCCTGAGTTTCATGTTGACCCTGAACTGAAAGAACAAGCGACTGAAGCATTGAAAAAACGCTTTAGCTTGCGTCGGTTATTCAGTTATTCCATTCGGGAAGGAATGGAATTGCGTCGAGACCCTGTCCGCTCAACACTGGCGTTATTGGGGACTGTAATTCTTATGTTTATCATGGGTTACGGTATTAGCATGGATGTGGAAAATTTACGCTTTTCAGTACTCGATCGCGACCAAACAGGGCTAAGTCAGGGATATACTTTGAACTTAGCAGGTTCACGTTACTTTATCGAACAACCACCAATTAAAGATTATGATGACTTAGAGGCAAAAATGCGTAGCGGTGATGTCACTGTTGCGATTGAAATTCCACCTAATTTTGCTAGGGATATCGCTCGTGGTAATAACGTCAAAATTGGCGTGTGGATTGATGGTGCCATGCCAAACCGTGCTGAAACTGTGCGTGGCTATGTACAAGCAATGCAC
This sequence comes from Providencia sp. PROV130, assembly GCF_028482225.1. Lineage (NCBI taxonomy): Bacteria > Pseudomonadati > Pseudomonadota > Gammaproteobacteria > Enterobacterales > Morganellaceae > Providencia > Providencia sp. PROV130. The sequence goes on from NZ_JAMPQC010000010.1 coordinate 165,266, forward strand.
TTAGCATGGCTAAGTACGATGGCTGCTCGTCAACCCGTAGGTGTTGCTGGTATGCCCGCTATCGACATTGAAACTCGATATCGTTATAACCCAGATGTTCGCAGCTTGCCGGCGATTGTTCCCGCGGTTATTCCATTATTATTAATGATGATACCCGCCATGCTGAGTGCGTTAAGTGTTGTTCGAGAAAAAGAACTTGGTTCGATTATCAATCTTTATGTCACACCGATCACCAAATTAGAATTTTTACTTGGAAAACAGCTCCCTTACATTTTATTAGGTATGTTTAACTTTGTATTACTTTGCATATTATCAGTGTATATATTTGGTGTTGAATTCAAAGGTAGTTTTCTGACATTAACGCTGGCAGCATTTCTGTATATCACTATTGCAACAGGTATGGGGCTGCTAATTTCATGCTTTATGAAAAGCCAAATCGCAGCAATTTTTGGTACTTCTATCATCACGTTGATACCAGCAACTCAATTTTCAGGAATGATTGACCCTGTCTCATCATTGGAAGGTATTGGCCGCTGGGTTGGGATGGTTTATCCAACATCACATTTTTTGACTATCACGCGAGGAACCTTCTCTAAGGGGTTAAATTTATTCGATTTACAGTCATCATTTATTCCATTACTGATCACCGTACCACTGGTTATTGGGCTAAGTGTTTTATTCCTGAAAAAGCAGGAGGCATAGTGATGATACGTAAAATTCAGAATATATTTAATTTAGGTATCAAAGAATTACGCAGTTTAGGCCGCGATAAAGCGATGCTAGCTTTAATTGTTTTTGCTTTTACGGTGTCAATATATTCGTCAGCAACCGTGACACCCGGCTCTTTACATAATGCCCCCATTGCAATTGCTGACCAAGATAAGTCGCAGTTATCAAACCGGATAATCAATAGCTTTTATGCACCTTACTTCTTATCACCCGTAGATATCACACCAGACCAAATTGATGGTTTGTTAAACCGTGGCTCATATACATTTGCATTAGATATTCCGCCTAATTTTCAACGTGATGTACTTGCCGGCCGTCATCCGGAAATTCAGGTGAATATTGATGCAACACGAATGAGCCAAGCCTTCTTAGGGAATAGTTATATTCAAAATATTACCTTAGGAGAAGTGAACGAATTTTTAGCAAAATACCGTAGTAATGCGAGTTTGCCTGTCGATTTGGAAGTGCGCATGCGCTTTAATCCTAATTTGACACAGTCATGGTTCGGTTCTGTTATGGCAATTATCAATAATATTACGATGCTATCGATCGTTTTGACGGGAGCTGCACTCATCAGAGAGCGGGAGCACGGTACCGTTGAGCACTTGATGGTCATGCCACTAACACCATTTGAAATTATGATGTCAAAAATATGGTCAATGGGGCTGGTGGTACTGATTGCATCCGGTGTTTCCTTAATTTTAGTGGTAAAAACATTGCTACAAGTCCCCATTGAAGGGTCTATCTTATTGTTTATGTGTGGGGTTGCCTTGAGTTTATTTGCGACAACATCAATTGGTATTTTTATGGGGACAATTGCACGATCCATGCCTCAGTTTGGTTTGTTGATGATTTTAGTACTGTTGCCATTAAACATGCTTTCTGGCGGGATGACAGCACGAGAAAGCATGCCCCAGCTCGTTCAAGATATTATGTTAACCATGTCGACCACACACTTTGTTAGTCTAGCTCAGGCGATTTTATATCGCGGAGCAGGTTTCCAAATTGTTTGGCCTCAATTTGCAGTGCTCGTTGTCATTGGCGCTGTATTCTTTTCCCTCGCACTCATTCGTTTTCGCAAAACGATTGCCACCATGGCTTAACTCACTGAACATAAAATAGACCTTATAAATAAAACGCTTGCTGAACAGAACAGGAAGCGTTTTAATGTCTCACCTATTGATTTTTAAAATATGATTAGGCTGTACCTATCAAATCGATAGTAGGTAATGATTGGATTAAGCTGCTGTAAAACAGTAACTTAATAGGCAACCAAACAGGAGAACATCATATGTCATTAATTAATACTCAAATCAAACCATTTACTAACCAAGCATTTAAAAACGGTGAATTCATCGAAGTTTCTGAGAAAGATGTTGCAGGTAAATGGAGTGTTTTCTTCTTTTATCCAGCTGACTTCACCTTTGTTTGCCCAACAGAATTGGGTGACATTGCTGACCATTATGAAGAATTCCAAAAATTAGGTGTTGAAATTTTCTCTGTTTCTACTGACACACATTTTACCCATAAAGCATGGCATGCAAGTTCAGAAACTATCGGTAAAATCAAATATGCAATGATTGGTGACCCAACAGGCGCATTAACACGTAACTTCGAAAACATGCGTGAAGATGAAGGCTTAGCAGACCGCGGTACTTTCGTTGTTGACCCACAAGGTATCATCCAAGCGATTGAAGTTACAGCAGAAGGCATTGGCCGTGACGCTTCAGATTTACTGCGTAAAGTAAAAGCAGCGCAATATGTTGCTAGCCACCCAGGTGAAGTTTGCCCAGCTAAATGGAAAGAAGGTGATGCAACGCTGTCCCCATCTTTGGACTTAGTCGGCAAAATCTAATTAATCTAGCTTAATTGATTAGTACTGAATAATTCAGGTTGCAGGTGTCTAGGCCTGCAACTTGGATCATGACGGGTATATGTACCCGATTTTATGATAAAAATTAAAGGGGATTACATGCTCGACAATAATTTACAGGCACAATTGAAAGCCTACTTAGAACGTTTAACTAAGCCCGTTGAATTAGTTGCTAATATAGATGACAGCCAAAAATCAAATGAAATCAAACAGCTGTTAGAACAAATTGCGACGTTGTCCGATAAAGTTACTGTGCGTGAAGAACGCAATAATACAGTAAGAACACCGTCTTTTTTAATTACTAACCCAGGTACAGATAGTGGTTTGCGTTTTGCAGGCTCGCCTTTGGGACATGAATTTACTTCTCTTGTGCTGGCTTTATTGCAAATTGGTGGGCACCCATCGAAAGAAGCACAAGAGTTATTAGAGCAGGTTAAAGGCCTTGAAGGTGAGTTTCATTTTGAGACTTATTATTCTTTATCTTGCCATAACTGCCCAGATGTTGTTCAGGCACTGAACTTGATGGCAGTTTTAAATCCAAATGTTAGTCATACCGCTATTGATGGTGCACTTTTCCAAAATGAAATTGATGAACGTAATGTAATGGGCGTTCCTGCGGTTTTCCTGAATGGAAAAGAGTTTGGTCAAGGGCGTATGACATTAAGCGAGATTGTTAGCAAAGTTGATACCAATGCAGATGCGCGTGCAGCAAAATCACTAACAGAGCGCGAACCTTTTGAAGTACTTGTTATTGGTAGTGGCCCAGCAGGGGCTTCAGCGGCAATTTATACAGCTCGTAAAGGGATCCGCACTGGTGTGATTGGTGAGCGCTTTGGTGGCCAAGTCATGGATACAGTTGATATTGAAAACTATATTTCAGTTATCAAAACGGAAGGCGCCATTTTTGCCGGTGCATTAAAGACCCACGTGGATAACTATGATGTTGATGTCATTGATGGTCAATCAGTTGCAAAACTGATCCCAGCTGCAGAAGAAGGTGGATTACACCAAATCGAAACAGCATCCGGTGGTATCTTAAAATCACGTAGTATCATTATCTCAACGGGTGCTCGCTGGAGAAATATGGGTGTTCCGGGGGAACAAGAATATCGCACTAAAGGCGTAACATTTTGTCCGCATTGTGATGGCCCATTATTTAAAGGTAAACGTGTTGCTGTTATTGGTGGCGGTAACTCGGGTATTGAAGCGGCTATCGATTTAGCGGGTGTGGTTGAACATGTGACCGTTCTGGAGTTTGCACCAGAATTGAAAGCGGACTCAGTGTTACAGCAAAAAGCCCGTAGCCTGAAAAATGTCGATATTATCGTCAATGCACAAACCTTAGAAGTAAAAGGCGATGGCAGTAAAATGACGGGGCTTGAATACAAAGACCGCACTAATAATAGTGTTCATTTACTTGAAGTTGCCGGTGCATTTGTACAAATTGGTTTATTGCCAAATACCAATTGGTTAGGCGATACCATTGCCAGAAACCGTATGGGCGAAATTGAAATTGACGCTCGTAATGAAACCAGTATTAAAGGTATTTTTGCTGCTGGTGACTGTACCACCGTCCCTTATAAGCAAATTATTATCTCCGCCGGAGAAGGGGCCAAAGCCGCACTTAGCGCATTTGACTACCTTATCCGCACAAGTACCAGAACCGCTGAATAGGTGTAATTTACTTTATATTCAGTGAGTTGTAGTCAAAAGGCACTCGGGGCGAGTGCCTTTTTTTTGTGCATAAAATGTGTCAATATTAAAAATAAATAACTTTAAAAACGGAAAAGAAGTTTTTTTAAACTCAGTGTATTAAGAATAAGTTGGTTAAATTCCTGAGCATCGTGTCGATCTCCTGACATTTGGCCGCCAATGAAACATAAATGAATTAATTTCCCAATTTTTTCGGCGTAGTCGTGAGGAATAAAAAGCAGATGCAATTTTTTAATAATGAATGATAAACGCTTTTCATCAACACGGTGTTGGTACTCGGCAACTAGAGGGTCGTTAAGCGCCCAAGCTCGGATTGTTATTTCTCTTGATGGATGTTTTTGGGAGACTACATCAAGATATCTTTTTAGTACATCATCAAGAGTACGCTCCATGTTAGCTTGTGCCAACATCAGCTCGGTATATTCAAACTCCCAACGAGAAAGCAATGTACGTACAAAGTCTTCGCGGTTTTTAAAATGATGGTAAAAAGATCCTCGGGTTACATTTAGCTGCCTAGCAATATTTTCACTGGAAAAGCGGGTATGTCCCTCAGTGTCTAATATTTTAAATCCTGCGTTGACCCAACACTCTCTAGTTAATTTTTTCATTGTTCAATACAGACTGTGTATGGTGAAAATATTATTGCTACTGTTTAACTCTAACTTGTATTAGTAAGAGTGTAAGGGAAATTAGATGAAAGAAATAGCGATTATCGCTTTCGATGATTTTACAGATATCGATTTATTTTTGATGTGGGATATTTTGGGGCGTAATCAACAGGATTGGCGTGTGCGTATTTTAGGCGCAACACCAACAGTTTATTCTGCTCATGGATTAACCGTTACGGTTAATGGTGCGGTGAGAGAAGCCAATACTGCCGATGCAGTTTTATTTAGTAGCGGTAAGATTGGTATCCCAAATGCTTTAATCAATCCTAATTTTTTACCTGAGTTACATTTGGATCCAAAACGTCAATATATTGGTTCTATCTGTGCTGGTGCATTTATCTTAGATGAGCTGGGTTTATTACCAGAACGTGCAGCAACAACTCATCCTGATGCACGTGAAGGCCTTGTAAATAGAAAAATAACCCCTATTGATCATCCTCTTGTATGCCATGGAAAAGTTGCAACTGCGGGAGGCTGTTTATCTTCCGTATATCTTATTGGTTGGCTGATTGAGTCTCTATTTGGTAAACAGAAACGCAAAGAAACCTTGAGCCATGTCTTACCTGCTGGACAACAATTAGAATTTGAAAATTTAATACAATCAACACTAAACCAAGCCAAACATAATTAACTTCTTGTTGGTGGTGCATAAATAATGTGCCACCTTTTATTATTGTAGTTAATGACTTTGACTGTATCACCTAAATATTTTTCATTGTATTAAATAAATTTATTTCACTAACCAATGTTTAAGTCTTCATGTCGAATATTCATCCCCTCTAGGAAAGTGTCCATGAAATAAACTTAACATAATGAATTATAATACAAAATAATATTTCTTGGTTCTCTGTCACATAATTAAAGTAAGTAAAATAGATGATCATGAAAATCGTTCATGTTTGAAATGAAATTAAGTCGCTTTCACTCAATCAACAGCTCTGGCATAAATTAGATAACGCAAACGAATTAACGTATTTACAACATAAAAATTGATGAATGGACAACTAAAACTTCTAGAAAATCAAGAAGTCAATTGAGTTTCCATCTTGGAATTTAGGGTGTGACGAGACGATGAACAAAAATTTTACATTTACGATTAAAAGTAGTCTTTTTGACGAAAATTATAATCCTTCTGAAAATACACGTATTACAACTAACTTTGCTAATTTAGCCAGAGGGAAAAATCGCCAAGAAAATTTGCGTAACACGCTTGTCATGATGAACAATCGTTTCAATACATTAGCATACTGGGATAACCCTAAAAGTGACCGTTACTCTATCGAACTTGAAATTATTTCTGTTGAGATGAGTGTTGAAGGGAATAGTAATACCTTTCCTGTGATTGAAATATTGAAAACCAATATTGTTGATCACAAAACAGGCGAACGTACTGAGGGCATAGTTGGAAATAACTTTTCATCTTATGTGCGTGATTATGATTTTAGTGTTTTATTGCTAGATCACAATAAAGACCAAGCAAACTTTAGTATTCCAGAAAATTTTGGTGACTTACATGGGAATATCTTTAAATGTTTTGTTAATTCTAGCGAATACAAAACCCATTTTAGTAAGGCACCAGTCATTTGCTTAAGTGTCTCAAATAAAGATGTTTATCATCGTACGGGTAATCAACACCCTGTATTAGGTATTGAATATCAGCAAAATGGGGCTTCATTAACGGATCAATATTTTAAAAAGATGGGATTACAGGTTCGTTATTTCATGCCTCAAAACAGTGTTGCACCGCTGGCATTTTATTTTACGGGAGATCTGCTGAGCGATTACAGCAATGTTGAATTAATTAGCACGATTAGCACGATGGAAACATTCCAAAAGATTTATCGCCCTGAGATTTACAATGCGAACTCCGTTGCGGGATCATGCTACCAACCGAGTTTGACGAACCAAGATTATTCATTAACAAAAATTGTTTATGACCGCGAAGAACGTAGCCGATTGGCTATTGAGCAAGGGAAATATACGGAAGAACACTTTATTGAACCCTATAAGCATATTCTAGAGCAATGGTCTGCTAACTACGCGCTTTGATTAATTATAAAAATTTAAGGTCAATTATTATGAAAACATTATTACCAACATCTACCGCGGGTAGCTTACCAAAACCTTCTTGGCTTGCTGAACCTGAGACGCTTTGGTCTCCTTGGAAGTTGCAAAATGAAGAACTCATTGAGGGAAAACAAGACGCATTGCGCTTATCCCTTGAAGATCAACTGCGTGCAGGGATTGATATTGTTAGTGACGGCGAGCAAACCCGCCAGCACTTTGTGACGACATTTATTGAGCACCTCAGCGGTGTTGATTTTGCAAAGCGTGAAGTGGTTAAAATTCGTGATCGTTATGATGCGAGTGTGCCAACAGTGGTTGGCGCGGTTGAACGTCAAAAGCCTGTTTTTGTCGAAGATGCTAAATTTTTACGTAAGCTAACGAAGCAGCCGATAAAATGGGCGCTTCCTGGACCGATGACGATGATTGATACCCTGTATGATAATCATTACAAAAGTCGTGAAAAATTGGCGTGGGAATTTGCTAAGATTTTGAACCAAGAGGCAAAAGAGCTTGAAGCGGCGGGCGTTGATATCATTCAGTTTGACGAGCCAGCTTTTAATGTATTCTTTGATGAAGTTAACGATTGGGGTGTAGCTGCACTAGAAAGAGCGATTGAAGGGCTAAAATGTGAAACCGCGGTTCATATCTGTTATGGGTACGGCATCAAAGCCAATACAGATTGGAAGAAGACGCTGGGTTCTGAGTGGCGACAATATGAAGAGGCTTTCCCAAAACTGCAAACCTCGAATATCGATATTATTTCTTTGGAATGCCATAACTCCCATGTTCCAATGGATTTGATTGAGCTTATTCGCGGTAAAAAAGTGATGGTAGGAGCGATTGATGTGGCAAGTAATATCATCGAAACACCAGAAGAAGTCGCCAATACGCTACGTAAAGCACTGCAATTTGTGGATGCAGATAAACTTTATCCATCAACAAACTGCGGGATGGCACCGCTATCTCGTCGTGTCGCTACTGGTAAACTCAATGCATTAAGTGCAGGTGCTGAGATTATCCGTAGAGAATTGTTGAATAAGTAATCTAAGTATAAATTAACGAATAAAAGGACCCAGAATTGATGAGGTGCCCTATAAAGTTGGGACTTCATGATATCTGGGTTTTTTGTTGCTTTGAGTTTCTTTTTTTGCTCTTACTTGAGGTATATTAGGCGTATTATTTCAAAATTACTATCTTCAATAGGAATATTGGCAATGGCTTTGATCCCTAAAAACTATGCGCGATTGGAAAGTGGCTATCGTGAAAAAGCGCTTAAGATTTATCCATGGGTTTGTGGACGCTGTACCCGTGAGTTTGTGTATTCAAATTTGCGTGAATTAACGGTTCACCATATCGACCATGATCATACTAATAACCCTGAAGATGGCAGCAATTGGGAACTATTATGCCTATTTTGCCATGATCACGAACACTCAAAATATACTGAAGCAGACCAATACGGAACAACCGTTATTGCTGGTGAGGATGCTCAAAAAGATATTCCAGCGGCAACCTATAACCCTTTCGCTGATTTACAATCGATGTTAAATAAGAAAAAATAAAATTTTATAGCAAATTCAGTTGAATATAGTTAAAAGCACTCTTTAGAGTGCTTTTTTGTGCGTATTTGAGCGTGTGTTCATCATTCTAGATGAGCACAAAGTGTTCATTTAATGGTTTGACAAATATGCGTATTACATCCAATATTTAATTCATTCAAATGAATTAAATATTAAAAGGATCGTATATGAATATAGCAACCATACCTCGCCCATTTACCTTTGAAGAACGTGATAGAAGATGGAGCATTGCTCGAACAATCATGCAACAACATGATCTTGAAGTATTAATGGTTTATGGAGATAGAGAGTCAGCCGCCCCCGCGCCATTTTGTATTGACCATTATTTTACCAATGACCGTTTAGGTTCCGTAGTTATTTTCCACCAAGATAAAACACCTTTAGTCGTCACTTTTGCACCGATGATGGTCGCTGACCATATGCAAGCGAAGATTCGTGGCGACCAGCAGTGGATCTCTCCAGAACAGATTATTGTGGGTAAAACAGGGCGAAATATTGCACAAGTATTAGTTGATTTAGGTATTTCAGCGAATGCAAATTTGGGAGTAATTGGTTTAGAACCTTACCCACCATTTTATTTTGATGGTGCGATGCCATATAACACCTTATCAGGAATAAAAGAGCGATTACCCCATCTGAATATTGTTCCTGTTTATCGCTCATTTTTCCAATTAGCCTCAGTGAAAAGTGCGGAAGAGCTTGAGCATGTGAAGCATGCCGCCATGATAGGTGAGGCTATGAGTGAAGCGATGCGTACTACGGCGATTGTAGGGAATTCAGAGGCAGATATTGCTGCGGCAGTTACTGCAAAATGTTTGTCGATGGGGGGATTTACTGCAGAGATCTTGATGGGGTCAGGACCTGAATATATTGGTTGGGGCCAACCTGCATGGCAATATCGTTCACAACATCCACGTAAAATTCAACAAGGAGATATCGTTTTAACTGAAATATTTGCATTGTATGGGATGTACGAGACTCAGCACCAAGCCGCTGTTGCCGTGGGAAAAGTCCATCCAAATATTGAGAAAGCAGCGGCTGTTGCTCGTGAATGTTATGAAATTGGTGTTGAAAACCTTAAAGAAGGTGTTACTTTTGGGGAAGTGGTTGATAAAATGGAACAACCACTTTTAAAATCAAAGGGGTGGCATGTGCATCCTTTGATTCATAGTATTAATCCTTATGGGCCAATAGGTTTTGGAACTGCACCGGGGATTGAATCTTTACCAATTGCTCAAAAATATCGACAATTGGAACGGTTGCCGAATCCAGGTAGAGAATTGGTGTTACAAGCCGGTATGACATTTGCGTTTGAGCCCAATTGTGCATTTGGTCACCATCTTTGTAATTTGGGTGGAACAGTCGTTGTGGGTAAAGAGCAGGGCGTTGAATTGAATTATAATTCAACATATCTTATGCGGGCGGATAATTAATTCACGGAATAACAGCGGAATATGACTGATACCAATAAAAATACCCTTTCTTCGGAGTCAACCAAAGATAAGCTGATTAACGAAGGGATCAAGCAATTTGCTCTTCATGGTATTAATGGTGTAAGAACTCGCCAACTAGCTGAAAATGCAGGCGTAAATCAATCTGCGATCCCTTATCATATGGGAGGGAAATTAGGTGTATATGCCGCTGTTATTCATAAAGTCGCAACTGATTTATCATTAGCAAGTAACACTCTAGCGTTTGATACGCTATTTGCTGATATAACACAGCAAGAAATGATAAATGCAGAGCAAATAAATCAATTGGTATGTTTGTTAATAAAAGGGCTGGGAAATGCGTTGTTATCACCAGACCATGAATTTTATTCCGTGTTGATCCTTCGTGAGCAATTAGAACCAACAGATAATTATGATGTCATTTATCGTGATTTTATTGAGCCTTTTCATAAGCGTTTATCAGGGATAATTCAACTTGCGAGTTCAGTTGATGAACAAACTGCGATTATTCAGGCTCATGTGCTAATTGGCCAAGTATTAGGCTTTGTTGTTGCACGAAAACCACTCCTTAAACGCTTAAAGTGCGAGCAAATCGATAACGCATTATTAGCGGATATTTTGCAACAAATCAGTTTAATGGCCATGAAGGCGTTAAGTTTTCATGATATTAGGCCTACATGATAATAATAACAAGTTTATTGCCCACATTGTTTAATGAATATCCTCATGACTACGATATACGAGTGATAATTCAGGGTGATGCCATAAACTCGCTGGAGTAACTGTTTTACGATCCCATGGTATTTGGCCAATAAACCAAAGTTTCCAAAAATTTAATTTGGCATTCGGATTTTTAGTTAATAATTCCTCAAATGTTTCAATTTCGCCAATTTGGATTGATAAAGCAGATTGGTAAATATCAAAAACAAACTTAGAGCAAAACTGCCTAGGTGAATTGTAATTAAACCCGGTGTGGTAAAATTTGTTTAAGCGAGCAGGAACTTCAGCGATTAATGCAGATTTTTGTTCATGGGTTAGTGTATGAGTCAATCGACGTACGCTGTAACGGTTACCAGATGAACGGGAAATAAAGCGAGATAAGGTTGTCGTTGTTGAAAGCGGAACCCGACTTTCTGCAATCAAATAGTCTTCGCCATTATGGCCGACAATCATGCCAACATGGTTACTCCAACATAAAGATGCTGAGGCTATTTGGCGAAATAATTCGGTCCCAATACTGGTAAAGACAACATCGCCAACTTCGTACTCATGGGGATAATTTATTTTTGTCATAAAAGTACCTCAATATAAACAATGCTATTAAGGTACAGTTATAAAGATTAGAAAAATTCCTAGCTATCAGATAAAAGCTGAAAATCATTTTTGTTTAACTAGGGTATATTTTATTCAATTGATCGCTAAGTAATTTTACGTTGCTAATTATCTCATTTTCACAATGAGCGGCGTAGCCAAATAGAATCGCATTTTGGTGAGTACTTTGAATGCAGTAACGCGATAGCGGTTGTGCGCCAAAGCCTAACAGACGGCATTGGTTAAGGATCAGGTTAATATCATAACCATCTTTAACCCAACAAACGGTATGAATGCCTGAATCTGTCATTTGTACATCAAATAAATGCGGGAGATAATGGTTGATGGCATTGATAAACGTATTTTGTCGGTCGTAACATATCTTTCGTATTTTTCTGACGTGGCGTGCATAGTGGCCTTCTTGGATAAATTGCGCTAAAGCAGCCTGTTCTAAATAACTACAGTGGCTATCACTATAATATTTCATCATGGTGAATGCCTCACTCAGAATTTCTGGCACAATTAAAAAGCCTAAACGAAAACCGGGATACATCATTTTAGAGAATGTCCCTGCATAAATAACACGTTGATGATTATCTAAGCCTTGTAAGGCTTGAATAGGTTTTGATAGAAAACGAAATTCACTGTTATAGTCGTCTTCAAAAACCCATGCATTATTTTGTTGCGCCCAATCCAATAATGCTAAACGTCTCGGTAAGCTGAGGGTTGTGCCGAGAGGAAACTGGTGAGAAGGCGTGGTATAAATTAATTTTGCTGTTTCATGGTGTTTTGCACCGTATACAATATCCATTCCTTCTCTGTCAGATGGAATTGCGGCAATCTCAGCACCTGCCGCGGTTAAAATAGCTCTTGCACTATCATAGCCAGGGTCATCTAACCATACTTTATCTCCTTGCTGTAATAAGACTTTTGCAGCTAAATTAATGGCTTGCTGTGTTCCATTGACAATAATAATTTGTTGCTGTTTACAATGAACTCCGCGAGTAGAACGAACGTAATCGACTAATAAATTTTTTAGCGGTGTATATCCATCAGGGTGATTAAAATGCGTAATTGTATGTTTGGATTTACGCCAAACTCGGCCTAATAATCTACCCCATAATTCATGTGGAAATTGGTCAACACAGCCAATACCAATATTAAACATTGAGTTCTTATCGGTATTCGGTCGTGAGTTTTTCCATAAATTTGTTAAAGTAGAAACTCTAGGGTTCAGATTTAATGCAGGGTATCCAGATTGGTCACGCTGTTTAGTGCTACTTATGGTGCCAACTAATTCATCAGGAATATGGGGCGAAACATAAGTTCCTGAGCCTTTTTTCGAATAAAGATACCCTTCATCAATTAATCGTTCAAACCCAGCAATGACTGAATTTCGCGAGATCGACATCATTTCTGCTAATGCTCTGGAAGAAGGCAGTTTAACACCGACAGCAATACGTCCATCTAAGATAGCGTTGCGTATTGTGTGATAAACATTTTCCTTAATGTGTCCATCTTCAAGTAAGAGTAATGGGAACTGCGCATGTTGTTGGCGTCGCATAAAGTGGTTCCTAAATAAATAACAAAAGTGTCTCTTATGCAGAGCCAGATTGCTATGTACTATAACTCCATTATGTAATATGTCTACAAATGGAATGGTTATTATGAGTAAAACAGCATTATCAGTTACCGTAGAATTTGTTGCTCCAGAACATTATCCAGCATGGTTAGTGTATTGGCTGGAATATCAAAAATTTTATCAAGTAGATTTAAGCGAAGAAATTACTTTAAAAGCATGGGAGCGCTTTTTTGATGACAATGAACCGATGTATTGTGCGGTTGCGCTTGAAGATGGAAAAGTTGTTGGTTTTGTAAATTATTTATTTCACCGTTCAACATGGGCAGAAAATGATTTTTGTTACCTAGAAGATTTGTATGTGACACCAGAAATGCGCGGGCGACATGTAGGAAAACAATTAATTGAATTTGTACATACACAAGCGAAAGAAAAACAATGTGGCCGCTTATATTGGCATACACAGGAAACCAACTTACGAGGCCAAAAGTTATATAATTGGGTTGCAGAAAAACCAGGGGTAATTGAATATAGAATGCCTTTGTAATAAAACGTAGTAGCATATCCTATATTCAGTAACATATTGATAGGCCCGCTGTTTAGTCACAACGGGTTTTTTGTTTTTATCGGAAAATAAGCAAAAAATTAGAGAGTTAGATTGGCTAACTGACTTCTAACATCCATTAATGCAAAACCGAGCAGATTTAACCCTTTCCATGTTAATGGGTTTTCAATATTTTCAGCATCTTCGGCAAGGCCTATTCCCCAAATTTTATCGACAGGACTAGCTTCAACCAGAACACGTTCGTTTGTGGCAAGTAAAAACTGCTTAATTTCTATATTTTGAGAAAATTTGGCCATATTCGCCGCAACAACAATGGTAAAACGGTTTTCATCCCAAATATCTTGTTTAAACCCACGAACCTCGCGACCAAATGCTTTAGCTGCTCCAGGATTTGGTGCGTGAATAATTTTATCCAATGTTTCTAAATCACCAAATAAGCGTGCTTTTTCTGCCATCATAAAATGCTCTGCGCTAGCAAAACGGTGATTATCGACAATAAATGGGGAAGGGTACCATTGGCTGAAACAGCTTTTTGTAATTTGGTTTTGCTTGGTTTGGTGGCCCCAGAAGAAAACATATTTAAATTTTTTTCCTGAGCGGTATTGTTTACAGAGGCTTTTGATATCCATAACTTAAGATTTATTAAGGAGTGATATTCTTAGCTTATCGATAATAAAAAGATTTGGATATCAGAAAAACCTGCTTAGATTGCTAAGCAGGTAAAAAAATTAAAGTACTTTACTTAAAAACTCCGCAGTTCGTGGGTTTTTAGGTGCAGTAAAGAGTTGTTCTGGTGTGCCTTCTTCTTGAATTATGCCTTGGTCAATAAACATAACGCGGTCAGCAACTTCACGTGCAAATCCCATTTCATGGGTGACGATAACCATCGTCATACCTTCATTCGCAAGGGTTTTCATCACAGAAAGTACTTCCCCAACTAATTCAGGGTCAAGTGCCGATGTCGGTTCATCAAATAACAAAATGGACGGTTGCATTGCTAAGGCCCGGGCAATAGCAACACGTTGTTGCTGACCACCGGATAAACTGGCTGGCCATGCATCAATTTTATCTAACAGTCCCACCTTGGTTAGGAGCTGTTCAGCTTGTTTAAGCGCCAGTTCCTTTTTTATTCCTTTCACTAAGGTTGGTGCCATCATTAAATTTTCTAGCACGGTCATATGAGGGAATAAGTTAAAACGCTGAAACACCATCCCCACATTTTCTCTCATTTTATTTAAATCGGTTTTAGGGTCATGAACGTTAAAACCGTTAACTTGTATTTCACCGCCATCTGGGCGCTCTAGTGCGTTTAAACACCGTAAGAAGGTACTTTTTCCTGAGCCAGAAGGGCCAATGACACAAATCACTTCTTGAGGTTTAACTTCGCAAGAAATACCTCTAAGTACATGAGCATCGCCAAATTTCTTTTGTAAATTATTAACGTAAATCACTTCTGCCCAACCTTCTTTCCATATATTGCACCAACTGAGCAAGTATAAATGTCAGCATCCAATAAATCACAGATATCGTTAAGTAGGGTTCCCAATAAGTTGCATAAGCACCGGATACCGTTCTCGCTGCATAGGCGAGATCAGCTAAGCCAATTGCGGATGCAAGGGAGGAATCCTTAACAATCGCGATGGCATTATTTCCAAGCGGGGGAAGGATACGACGAAAAGCTTGCGGAAGGATCACTTTACGCATTGTTTTTGCCCAACTCATACCAAGCGCACGCGAGGCTTCCATCTGCCCTTTGCCCGCACGAAAAATTTCAGAAACATAAGCCCCTGAGTTCAAAGTGATTGCAATGACACAAGATAAAAATGCACCGTAATCGGACCGGAGCATTTTAGCCGTATCAACAGACATAATCCCTGAGGTAACAAATAAGCCATCACGCGGGTTAATAAATAGTGGAACTAAGGCAAAGTGAACAACCATTATTTGAACAAATAGCGGAGTACCACGAAAAGCACTGACATAGAAGCGAACAGGCCACTGTACAAAATAATGTAAAATAGGTTTCCAAATTCCTTGCTCAGCTTTGGCAGTTCTTCCTAAGCCGAGAGTTAACCCCCATAATGAGCCTAAAATAACGCAAATGATGGTTGCTTTTATCGTCATCATTGCGCCTTCAGCAAATAACGGAGCATATTCTTCAATTATTTCCCAACGAAACGCAGACATCTTAATATTTCACCCTGATTTATAACGTGAAAAAGCCATCCAAGGATGGCCTTAAGTTAGATTAAATTATTGTTTTGGTAATTGAGGAACATTTTCATCAAACCATTTCTGGTAAATTTTATTGTAAGTACCGTCTGCAATAATTTTATCTAAGCCATTATTTATTTTTTGCTGTAATTCGCTATTTCCTTTTGCGACAGCAATACCAAAATATTGTTTTTCGAAGTGGTTATCGTAGATCAGTTTGAATTTTTTCTCGGGGTGCGTTTTTATGTAATATTTAATCACACCAACATCACCAACAGCTGCATCAATACCATCTTCAAATAGCTCTTGTAATAAAAGCGGAGTATTGTCGAAACGTTTAATTGATGTGCTGTTTTTTCCGATTACATCAGAAACAACAATGTCACCGGTGCTGGAGTTTACGACACCTACATTCAGGTCTTTTAAGCTATTTAAATTTTTTACATCAGATGTTTCGCTGATAACGATCGCTTGCTCAGCTGGGAAATAGGGATTAGAAAAATCAACCATATTTTTGCGCTTATCGGTAATTGTAATCCCCGAAATTAAAATATCTCTATCACCTGACGATAAAGTCGCAAAAATCCCTTCCCAAGGAGTATTGACAAGTTTAACGTCAAAACCTTCTGCTTCCGCGATGGCTTTAATGATATCAATATCAAAGCCTTCGAGTTGTTTTTGGCTATTTTCATATTCGAATGGACGGTAAGTTCCACCAGCACCAACCGTATAGCTTTCTTTTGCGTAAACATTCCCGGCGAAGGCTGCCAATGACATACAGCCAGCAAAAACTAATTTTTTAAACATACCAACCTCTTTAATTATGCATTTATAGTGAATAAAAATACATAATATTGCTGTGGTAAGCAAATGTTTTTATATGCCTAAGTGAGATAATTTTAGGGTTCAGTTTTTGTGTGGAAAAAATATTTATTTAAATATAAACAAGAGATCATCAATTAAATCTTGATTGATGCAAAAATGAATGGGAGAAAAGCCAAATATTGAAATAGAGCTTTTTTTACCTATCCGTCACAAAAACTTAACGATAGACTGATTAATATACTTAATTAAGACTTCGATAAAACAGATGACGTTCTCATGGATAAGATTTTATTAGTTTTATGGCCATTATTTGCTCTGATTGCAATGGGATTTGTATTACGTCGTTCGACAATAGTTACCACTGATTTTTGGCCGAGTGCTGAAAAGTTAAATTATTTCATTTTATTCCCTGCATTATTAATTAACAGTTTAGCAACAGCACCATTGGATAACCCTAAATTACCCTATTTAGCGAGCGCCATTCTGTGTGTTTTAGCGATGAGTTCCGCGTTAGTTCTTGGTTGTAAATATTTATTCAAAATACCTATCCCACGATTTGGTGCTCACATCCAAGGAATTACGCGTTTTAATACTTATTTAGGGTTGGCCATTGTTGCAGATTTATTTGGTAAAGAAGGCATTGCTATCGCTGCAGTCATTATGGCTGTTTTAGTACCAAGCTGTAATGTCATCGCTGTACTTTCATTATCTTCTGGGCAACAAGTCTCCGTTAGGCAAATTTTATTACCGATCATAAAAAATCCATTAATCATTTCTTGTGTTGTTGGGGTGTTATTAAATATATCGCCTGTCGGGTTACCGTTTGGCTCCGATCAATTTTTAAAATTACTCGCAGCCGCTAGCTTACCGTTAGGCCTAATCTGTATTGGAGCCGCATTACAAACCTCAACGCTGAGAAATGAATTTAAACCCATCATGACATCGACATTGTTACGCTTACTTCTTATGCCTATTTTAGCGGTAATAGTGGCGGGTTTATTTTCATTGCCAAACCTTGAAACAACCTTATTAGTGCTATTTTTTGCTATTCCCACTGCACCAACCGCTTATATTTTAACGCGCCAGTTAAATGGAGATAGTCAGTTAATGGCCGGTATAATTACCTTACAAACCGTGGTTGCTGTGTTCACATTACCCATTGTTTTATCTTTTGTAGTACATTTATCGTGAGTACATTAATCTCGATATATTTTGCAACTATCACACTGATACTCTATGTTATCGGAGATGATTTTATCTGATGATAAGGAGTTGTGTGTGTCTTTGGAAAAATGCCAGAAATATGAAAACTTATCTATTGAAGATGTTTTGGATAAACTTTCGTTGTTATATAGCAATGCGATAGACTCATTAAGGGACGCTATTGCTATTTATGTAAAAGAAGGCCGCATACCAGATATTACAGAAAGGGAAAATGGGTTATTCGCTTACCCCGAGCTATGTGTAACATGGGAAGGAAAAGTCGATCATTGTGAAAAAACACGTGCTTATGCACGCTTTGTTAAACGAGGTGATTACACCATTACGGTGACTCAACCAGAGTTATTTCGTGCTTATTTAGTTGAACAGCTGTCTATTTTGCAACAAGATTATGATGTTACTTTTGCTGTTCGCCCTTCAAAAATTGAAATTCCTTATCCTTTTGTCATTGATGGCTCAGACTTAATGTTGGATAGGAGTATGAGCAGTAATTTAGCTGCACATTTTCCTATAACCGATTTATCTCACATTAGTGATGATATTACCGATGGCTTGTATTCTGCTACGGATGAAATGCCACTGTCTCATTTTGATGCATTACGTGTGGATTTTTCATTAGCGCGTTTGAAGCATTATACCGGAACCCCACCTGAACATGTTCAACCTTATATTTTGTTCACCAATTATAACCGTTATGTTGATGAGTTCGTGAATTGGGCATGTGAACAGGTACGTGATCCTGAAAGTCGTTATATCGCATTATCTTGTGTAGGGCATAATTATTTAACCGCTGAGAATGCAGACCCACAAATTGCCATTTCTGATTTAACATGGAAAAAATTTCAAATGCCTGCATATCATCTAATCGCTAGGGATGGTGCAGGGATTACTTTAGTGAATATCGGTGTTGGGCCTTCAAATGCAAAGAATATTTGCGACCATTTAGCGGTTTTACGACCACATGCTTGGTTGATGATAGGCCATTGTGGTGGATTAAGAGAAAGCCAAAAAATTGGTGATTATGTTTTGGCACATGCTTATTTGCGTGATGACCATATTCTTGATGATGTATTACCGCCAGATATTCCTATTCCAAGTATTGCAGAAGTCCAACGCGCGTTATATGACGCAACTAAACAAGTTAGTAATATGCCTGGGGAGTTGGTAAAACAGCGACTACGAACAGGAACCGTTGTTACAACAGATGATAGAAACTGGGAATTACGCTTTTTTGCAACGGCTCGCCGTTTTAGTTTAAGTCGCGCTGTTGCAGTGGATATGGAAAGTGCCACAATCGCAGCACAAGGTTATCGTTTCAGGGTTCCCTACGGTACGCTTTTATGTGTTTCGGATAAACCTTTGCATGGTGAGATTAAATTACCGGGCCAAGCAAACAGTTTTTATGAAGGTGCAATTTCTGAACACTTACAAATAGGTATTCGTGCTATTGATTTATTGAGGCAAGAAGGGGATAAATTACATTCAAGGAAATTAAGAACGTTTGATGAACCCCCATTTAGATAGCAAGGAGATGCAATCAATGGCTGTAATACCTGAACTTGAGACAGACAGATTAATATTAAATAAACACCAAGTGAGTGATTTTCCTGCACTTGCGAAGTTATGGGCGACCGAGTCGATGGTTCGCTACATTGGCGGTATGCCATCTAGCGAGCGCGAGTCATGGATGAGAATGTTAGCTTATGGTGGCTTATGGCCATTATTAGGCTTTGGTTATTGGGCTGTCCGCGAAAAAGTAAGTGGCCAATATATTGGTGATTTGGGGTTTGCGGATTTTCATCGCATGGTCGAACCCCAAGTTAAAGGCATTCCGGAAGCGGGCTGGGTCATTGCACCTGAATACCAAGGAAAAGGCTATGCAACAGAAGCGATGCAGGCTGCATTGTCTTGGCTGGTAAAAGAAAATAAGTTTCAGCAATCTATTTGCTTTATTGAGCCGAGGAATTTGGCATCTTTACGCGTGGCTGAAAAGTTGGGTTACGTAGTTGATCGTGAAATTTTTATGAACGGCACAATTACGGTATTATTACGGCAACAACTAGCTTGAGTTGTGAATGTTAGAGCGGGTTATTATTTCATGCATGATGAACTGGATATTTCTCAAGTTAGCCAATTATCAGGTTTAGCGGCATCAACCTTACGTTATTATGAAGAAAGAGGGTTGATTAAACCGATAGGCCGTAAGGGGCTAAAACGGGTTTATCATGGAAAAGATGTTATGACCCGCTTATCTTTAATTGCATTAGGGCAGGAAGCTAAATTTTCACTCGACGAAATTGCTATCATGCTCAATCATAAGGATGGCCCTAATATTGAACGTGGGAGCTTACTCGAAAAAGCCGAGGAGATTGAACAAACCATACAGGGGTTATCTGCATTAAAAAAAGGTATTTTGCACATTGCGAATTGCCCTGAAAAAAACCACTTTTTATGCCCTAATTTTCAAAAAATCATGGAAAATAGTTTAAAATCAAATCAATTGAA
Organism: Providencia sp. PROV130; assembly: GCF_028482225.1. Taxonomy (NCBI): domain Bacteria; kingdom Pseudomonadati; phylum Pseudomonadota; class Gammaproteobacteria; order Enterobacterales; family Morganellaceae; genus Providencia; species Providencia sp. PROV130. The sequence goes on from NZ_JAMPQC010000010.1 coordinate 185,567, forward strand.
GAAAAATCAGCGCTAAATAACTATCCCACTTTTGGTAATAATCAATCCTATTTTTAGGCATGGAATGGGATTGATTCTCTGGTTACACTCCTAAGATTGCAGTTACCATTTTAGGAACGATATGACTCACCATTTTCTTGCATTTGAGAAACCCATTGTTGAACTCAATGACAAAATTGAAGCGCTTATTGCCTTCAAACAGAAAGGGCACTCTTCAGAAATTAAATTAGAGGAAGAAATCCAGCTCTTGAAAAAAAAGAGTCATTCTCTGACAAAAACGATATTTGCATCTCTTGGGGCATGGGAAATTGTTCAATTAGCAAGGCATCCATTAAGGCCTTATCCTCTTGATTATATTTCATTAATATTTACTGAATTTCAAGAATTAGCCGGTGACCGTGCTTTTGCTGATGATAAGGCGCTGGTGGGAGGGCTTGCTCGTTTGGATGGTAGGCCGGTTATGGTGCTGGGGCAACAAAAAGGGCGTACAACAAAAGAGAAAGTTATGCGTAATTTTGGTATGCCGTCGCCAGAAGGCTACCGCAAAGCACTCCGTTTAATGAAAATGGCGGAACGTTTCCACCTACCTGTATTGGTATTTATTGATTCTGCGGGAGCTTATCCTGGCGTTGGTGCTGAAGAGCGCGGACAAGCAGAAGCCATTGCACGCAATATTATCGAAATGTCGCGCTTAAAAACGCCCATTATTTGTGTCATTACAGGTGAAGGATGTTCTGGTGGTGCGTTAGGTATTGGTGTGGGGGATCGTATTAATATGTTGGAATACAGTACTTATGCAGCGATATCCCCGGAAGGTTGTGCCTCTATTTTATGGAAAGATTCCCAAAAGGCACAAATAGCAGCGGAAGTGATGGGAATGACTGCTCCACGGTTAAAAGAGCTAGGCATTATCGATACCATTATTTCAGAGCCTTTGGGTGGAGCTCATCGTGACTATCAGTTAGCTGCAGAACAATTAAAACAACAATTACTCACTGATTTAAATGAGTTAATTCAATTAGACATGGAAGTATTGCTAGCAGAGCGGTATCAAAAAATAATGGATTTTGGATACTGCTAATGCTATTAGTTCAGATTAATAGAGAGTGAACTGTAGGGATTAGAAATGGCTGTTGACCTGAACTTATTGAAAGTATTTATTGCTGTTGCGACACAAGGAAATTTTGTCAATGCGGCAAAATTACTTTCAATGCCAACATCGAATGTGAGCCGTTATATTAAACAGTTGGAGCAACAACTTAACAGCCAGTTAATTGAACGAACAACCCGGCAAATGCGGCTAACTGAAACGGGAAATATTTTATTTGAGCAAAGCCAAAAGCTAGTTAGTGAATTAGAGCAGGTTGTGCTGCAAATTTGTCATCCACAACAACTTACCGGAACGTTACGGCTAACTATCCCCAGTGAATTTGGTAGTCTACTATTCGCGGATTTATTAGCGAAGTTTGCATTATTACACCCACAATTAAATATTCACTGTGATACACAATTAATGCCTCAAGATGTTATTAGTGATGATATTGATTTATTACTCACATTTCATCGTGGTCACCTTGAGGACAGTAGCTATCACTCACGTTTAATCAAATCATGGCAAAGTGTTGTAGTTGCCGCTCCCCAATTACTTGAACAAGTAGGAAAACCGCGTTCATTTACGGACTTAGCTAATATGCCGTGTATTTCAAGCTTGAGTGCATTGCAGGGGCAACCATGGATATTTATTGATTCAGAGGGGTTACAGCAAAAAGTGATAGTTAACAGTAACTATCGCGTAAATAGTGGCATTCTAGCTCACGCTGCCGCAATGAACGGCGTTGGTTATGCCATCTTGGCATTAGAAGGGTGTGCCGAACAGATTACACAGAATAAATTAGTGCAAATAGAATTCGATGAGGTATCACCAGCCCCAATAGAACTGAGCGCGGTTTATGCGAGCCGTAGTGCATTATCACCGAAAATAGACACTTTTTTACAGTATTTGTTAGCAAATACTTAACTATGCTAAGCGTGGGTCAACACTAAAATCCAGCGGTTTAACGGTATGCATGGCTTTTTGAAATTGCGGATGCAACGGGTTGATAATTGCATTGTATTCGTAGGGAATAATACAAGAGGGAATTAACAATACTAAGCTATCTTGGTTATTTAGCCATGTAGTACCAATATCCATGGTAGAGGTTGGTGCTGGGTCTTGCTGCCAATCTGTTGGAAGGTGGTCTAACGACAATTTCATCACGTATCTGTCATTGATATCGATGGACAGCAAGCTGAACTGGTTTAACAGTAAGTCTTGATTGATGTGAACGAGTATTTCAAGGGTGGCTAATGAAATACTCGTTGAAGTATAAACAGCGGGAGTTCCTTTATGATTCCAACGCCCGCCGTAGAGCATGGCTCCTTGGCCTGACCATGCATCATGTACAAAACTGGATTTAACCAATCGATACAAAATCATGAAAACACACCATGCTCAATGCGGCCAATCAAATCAATCACCTCAATGGCTCCACTTTCTGTCGCAATAAGCTCAATAGGGCGTAAATGGCCTAACCCTTTAACTGGGTGATTAAGCCAATCACCTGCTGCATGTTTATCTCCATTAAATAAACGCACTGCCGCATCGAACACGCGTACTAGACGAGCAATTCGTTCGCTTTCATCAGCATTAAGGGGTTGGCCTGCATTTTTGCGACGAGCAATATTGCGTTCATTAATACCGGATATCCGTAATAATTCAGTTTTGCTCATTCCTGACCATTCCTGGATATTGTCTAAAACAGAGACAGACAGCCCTTGGCGTAAGAAGTGGGTCAATTCAATACCACGCTCAGCGGGTAACCCTACATGGCGCCATAGTGGTTTAAAAGATGAAGCAGTCGGTTGAAGTGGGGTTGTGGGGATATAGTTTCTCATTTGAACCTCCTGACATTTGTCATTTCCATTATAGACAAATGTCAGAAAAATGCAAAATAAACGAACAAAAAACAAACAGAAGAAATGGTTATTTATCACCACGTAGACGAATTGTCAGGCCTTTTAGGAAGTAACGCAGTAATTGGTCTCCACATTCGCGATAGTTTTTATGTCCAGGCTTACGGAAAACAGCGTTAAGCTCAGGTTTGGATACGCGAAAATCAACAAGCTGATAGATTTCAATCATATCTGTATCTTTTAATTCAAAAGCCACACGTAATTTTTTGAGCATAATATTGTTATTAAGGCGGCTATCAACGTCAGGTGCGGGATGATTTTCATCTTTACCACGGCGGTGATAGATTAAACCATTCAGAAAATGCCCCATTACATTGTCATTGCACTCAACATATTCAGGCTCATTGTCTTTTTTTAACCAAGTCACCATTTCTTCTTTTGTAACAGCCAAATCTGCGAGTTTTACGATTTTAACCATTTGGGCATCGCTTAAATCCAACATATAGCGAACACTACGTAAAACATAATTATTAAGCATGGTATTGTATTATCCATTATCTATAAAAGTTAATTGGCTATTTATTGAGTAAGTAAGGCCAATAAAGTATTCACTATGACAATCAATGACAGGGTGAAATTGAAAAGGAATGTATTTTGAGAGGGCCATATTATGAGGGATTAACCAAGATAAAGCAAAGCGTTGAACGATGCTTTATCTTGAATATTAAGTTAACCGATAAAATAAATAAGGGAATAGAAAAATACTAAGGTAAGACCGACAGTTAACAGCATATTTTTCAATACTGAGGCAACAATGACACAGAATAACGCCCCCCATAAATAAGGATTATCTGGGAAGGCGCGTAGATCATGGTTTTCTAATAGGATAACAGGGGCACAAATTGCAGTTAGCAAGCAAGGTGCTGAGTACCCTAGTGCTTGGCGAACCACGAGGGGAAGACGTATTGGCAACTGTGGTATTAGGAAAATATAACGTAGAGTAAAAACAACCGCTGTTAAGGTAATAATTAAAAGCCAAATCATTTTTCCTCCTTCAATAAACGTGAAACGGCCACTGATACAAACATCCCACCCACACCAGCGATAACAATAGCACTACTGAAGGAGTACATTGAAAATACGATAGCGACAACGAGTGAAAAAATAACACCACAAAGCGTACTTATTTTTCTTGTTAGTGGAACGACGATTGCAAGCAAAGTTGCAACCACAGAAAAATCGAGATGTAAGCGACTCAAATCGCCCACAATATTGGCCATCGCAATCCCACAAAGGCTGGTGATTAACCAAACCAGATAAAAACTAAACCCAGCACCAAAGAGATAGGGAAAACTTAAGCTTTGCCGTTTAGCTGCGCTAATCGCAAACAATTCATCTGTTAATAAAAAGCCGATACTAAGACGTTGAGGAGTTGTAAAGTCCTTAACTTGGGGGCGTAATGTCAGCCCATAAAGTAAGTGTTGGGAAGTGATAAAAAAAACAGAAATAACAATCGTGATATAGCCTGCACCTGAGTTAAGTAATCCAAGAGTGACTAACTGTGCTGCGCCTGCAAATACCATCGCAGACATCGCCACACTTTGCCAGAAATCGAGACCAGTTTCGACAGCCATTGAGCCTGCTAATACCCCCCATGGAATAACCGCAAGGTTAAGAGGAGCGGTATGAACAGCTCCTGTCATCATTGCTTTTTGCCATTGATTACTTTGTTGTGATGCCATTTAAACTAACCTTGTTGTAATTATGAACACTTTTATAATTTGATTGATTTTAAAGAGATTAAATATTAGTAGATAGAATAAAATTGCTCTTTTCACCGATCCGATGCCGAATAAAATTCCCAGGGGTAACCCCAAGGGCTTGTTTAAAATGCCGAGTGAAATGACTCTGGTCGGAAAAACCACATTGGTTTGATACTTCTGCGGGTGAATTTCCTGCTAATAACAGTTTTTTTGCCTTATGTAAGCGGGCTTGTACTAAGAATGCGTGCGGTGTAATTCCTGTATGCAATTTGAACTGTCGTAGAAAGTGCCATTGGCTAAAAGCTGATATTTCAGCTAATTGGCTTAATGAATGTTCTTGTTCGCAGGTATTTATGAGCAAATCACAAATTTGTTCTATGCGTTGCTTTGCGGGTGTTATTTCTGTTAATTCAACTTTAGTCTGGTTGTAACGTAAGGTCAGCCAACTTAAAGAGGATAACAATAAGGTTTCTTTGAAAAGGGTATTACCTGGCTGAGGTAATAGACTAAACAATAAGCGGAGTTGGGCGCTAAGCCCTGCATCCTGTATCACTGCAATAGGAAACCAGGGTATCAACCCTTGATGCTCTGTTGTTAAACCCAGTGTGAGTTGGGTAAAAAGTTCTGGAGTAGGGTAAATAGCCTGATAAGACCAGCCATTTTCCATTGCTGATGAGCCTGTGTGAATTTCATCGGCATTAACTAAAATTATATCCCCTTTAGGGGCGTAGTGGTTTTCGCCAGTACGGAAAAATTGTTGTGCGCCTTCTTCGATAACACCAATGCAAAACCCTTCATGACTATGGCGAGAAAATTTTTGTTGATGATAACGAGCTTTGATCATTTCAAGGCCATTGAGTTCCTCTAGATGAAAATAGTTAGCGCTTTCCATGGAATTCCTAAAATAATAGTTATTAATAACCCAATATTTTTTAATAAAATGTTAAAAGAAAATAATCTTAGCTTGCTATTAAATGGGGTGTTTTAATTTCATGTAGTTTTTATCCAACGTTACTTTTAAATAGCACCGACGTTTATGTTATAACGCGAAATCTCACTCAAATCACTATTACTATTTCATTTGTTTTTGTGGTGTTAAATTCTTAATTATCGAAAAATATTAGCATTAATTACTGCTTTGTTCGGTGTTTGTAGTCCGCTTCTGATTAAGTTGATTGATATGGTTTATTATTCCAATTTTCCGTGTTGATTCATTCATATAAAACCAGTTTATTCTAATATATTGAAATTATATTTCGTATTAACATTATTCATTGGTGATATCTTTTATAGGGTAAATAAAGTCTGTATCATAATAGATATAAAGAAATGATGTGAATTTTTTGTTATAACTTTTATTGAGTTAGCGGGTTTCCTATGCTTGAAAATCTCGGTATTACAAACTTATGGACTTATCTTATCGGTGTTATTTTTATTACACTGGTACCAGGCCCTAATTCTTTATTTGTTTTAACTAGCAGTGCGAAATATGGTGTGAAAAATGGTTATAAAGCGGCATTAGGTGTCTTTACAGGAGATGCTATGCTCATTTTTCTATCATTTTTAGGGGTTGCATCTTTAGTGAAAACATCGCCTATCTTTTTTAGTGTTATAAAATACGCAGGGGCGGCTTATTTATTTTATTTAGGGATTAAAACCTTATATAGCGTATTGCATAAGAAAGAAAATACAGGTGATGTTGATTCAATTACTTTAGAAACCAAGGGTACCTATAAAAAAGCCGTTTTTTTAAGTTTACTAAATCCTAAAATGATCATTTTTTATGTTTCATTTTTTATCCAATTCATTGACCCAGTTTATCCAAGCGCGGGTGTGCCATTTTTTATTCTTGGTGCCATTTTAGAAGTCTGTAGCATGATTTATTTATCACTATTGATTTTTGGCGCGGTTGCCGTAACGAATATGGTTAAACATAATAAAAAACTATCTAAATTCTCTAATAGCTGTATTGGCGCTGTATTCTTGATGTTTGGAGCAAAACTGGCACTAACCGCATAATAGTTTTATCAGAAATAGCCGGCCCATGCGCTGGCTATTTTTTACCACTAACGTTTCATTACGGTTACCCACTCACCATTCACTAGCCTCTGTTCAGCGTCTTCCCAGCCCATTTGGCGATATACTGCTTGCATATCTGGCGTGTATAAATACAAAGGGGCAATGTTGAATCTATGGTAATACTGGTAAAGTTGTTCAATCAGTTTTGTGCCAACTTTTCTCCCACGAGCAGATGGGATCGTGAGAACTTCGCCTAACCACCATTGAGCACCTGAAACGTCTGGAAGCTCATGCAAAATAATGCTTGCACAGGCAAGTAATTGCCTATATTCATCAACAAAGCATGACAATATTTGTGGGTTATCTATGTGGCTACGGTTAAATAATCGTTCTTTTATAATGGAAATGTCAGACCACGGCGTTAATGTTGCCCATTCTTGGTGTAATGCAGAGCTGATTTGATCAATTAATTGTGTATCTTGCTGCTGGACAATAACAAATTGCATTTTTAATCATTCCTTGCAATTAAAGAGGGAATTTACAGTCAATTGCTGCCAACTATCATACGATAATTTATCTTCTCTAATCGCGCTTCGAATGCCCCATGTTTTTCAATAAGAAACTCACCCTGCAAATCTTTTGGATGCTGCAACACAAAAGATCACACCACAAGTTGAAATGACCATTAATATATCTACAGTTTCGTGTAGTAGCCATGCTGACAACAACAAACCAATAAATGGCTGTAATAACTGTAACTGCCCTACACCAGCAATACCACCTTCAGCTAAGCCTCTATACCAAAAAAAGAAACCAATGAGCATGCTAAATAATGAAACATAAAGTAAACCTCCCCATGCCTTGCTCGGCACTGCCATTACATTTCCCGGCCATAAGGTAATACACAGCACTAACATAATGGGCAAAGAGATAACTAATGCCCAACAAATCACTTGCCAGCTACCAAGGTGTTTTGACAGTACGGCACCTTCTGCATAACTCAGGCCACATAACAAGATAGCGATTATCATATAGAGGTCACCAAGCAAGCTGCTTTCTCCACCTTGAAATAATGCGAAGCCGATAACAAATAAACTTCCTATTACTGAAAACAACCAAAACATTTTGCGAGGGCGCTCGTGGGCACGCAAAACGGCAAAAAAAGCGGTTGCGAGAGGCAGTAAACCTATGAATACAATTGAGTGTGCGGAACTTACATACTGTAATGCCAAAGCGGTTAACAAAGGGAAACCAATAACCCCACCCATAGAGACAATGACTAAAGGGAGAAAAGTGGCTTTATTAGGGAGTTTTTGGCGTAAAAACAGAAAAATAATGATAGAAATAATGCCTGCAATAGTAGCACGTGCAGCGGTTAAAAAATCTGGACTGAACCCATCTATAGCCATTTTCGTTGCTGGTAAGGAGCCACTGAAAATAACGACACCAATAAAACCATACAACCAACCTCGTGTAGAAGAGGGTTGTGTTGATACTGTTTGTTCCATAATTTCCTCATTAAATGAATAGGTAAATATCTTGAGTTCGAGAAAATTAATGCAGATAATTATGACAATCAAAAAATTGTCATAGGTACAATCACATGGCTCAGGCACGTTACCAAAAATACGTCGATAAAATGGCAGGGCAGATTTCTCGTGGGGAGTTGAAGCCAGGAACTCGATTGATGACCCATCGCGCATTTGCTAAGCAGGAAGGTATTTCATTGGTGACAGCGTCACGGGTGTATCGTGAGCTTATTGAAAAAGGCTTAGTGAGTGGCGAAACGGGTAGAGGAACTTTTGTCAGGGATATCCATCTGCTACCCGCATTGAGCATTGAACAAGATGTAACACCCGAAATGCTAGATTTAAATTTTAGTTACCCAATTGCAAAAGAGCAAACAAAGTTATTACGAGACTCGTTAAGAGAGCTTTCTATCGGTGGTGATTTGGAGGGGATCTTATATTATCAGCAACATACAGGCCGTCATCATGAGCGAATTGTTGCGGCTAATTACCTAGCACAACAAGGTTTTTCCAACGTATCACCTGATACTATTTCTTTTGTAAGCGGTGCACAGCATGGCCTAGCGACTATTATTTTGGGGATGTTTAGCCCTGGAGATTCGATAGCTGTCGACGCTCTTACTTACCCAGGCTTTAAAGCATTAGCTAAGACATATCATATTGAATTAATTTCAATACCGGTATTAGAGAGTGGGCCTGACTTAGCTGCTTTAGAGCAACTGTGTTTGCAAAGAAAAATTCGTGGTTATTATACAATGCCTACAGTGCATAACCCTTTGGGATGGGTTATGTCTTTATCAGCACGTAAGGCTTTGGTAGCAATAGCAAAAAAATATGATTTATTACTGATTGAAGATGGCGCGTATGCATTTTTGCAACGACCACTGACAATTCCATTAGCGGTGTTGGCACCAGAAAGAACGTTTTATATCGCGGGATTTTCGAAAAATATTGCTACAGGCTTGCGTGTTGGTATCGTTTTAGCGCCACAACAATACATATCTAACATCGAAAAAGTGATACGTATAACGACGTGGAATACGCCAGCATTAACCACGGCAATTATTTGCGATTGGATAAAAAAAGGGGAAGTTGCCAAAATTGAACGAAACAAAAGGCAAGATGCGAGAAATAGACAAAAAATCGCTGAGCGAATTTTCACTGACCTCCCTTATATAGCCCATCCCAACAGTTATTTTCTTTGGCTACCGTTGCCTGAAGGCGTCCGTTCAGAGCCGGTGATTAGCGAATTGGCTAAACATCATATCGCTGTGAGTAGTGCTAGCTCTTACTCGACAGCAGTCGCTGTTCCTCAAGCTATTCGTGTCGCCATTAGTACCGTTTCTGATGAGGAGCTTGAAAGCGCGTTGAAAACAATAAAATCAGTCATTCTTTATATGGTGGACTTAGAATAAAGCACAAAAAAATTGATATTATTATATCTAGTTAACGTCTAATACGAACATATCAATAGAATAGTTAGCGGAGAAGTAATGTTAAAACACTTAATTGAAGTAGCAAAGAAATATGCTAAACCTGCAACCTTTAATGGTTATGTAGAAAGTGGTTATGTCGCTTCTGCATTAGAAACAGAAGATGGCGAGATTTATAGTGGCATCAGTATTGATTCTGCCTGTTCACTTGGCTTTTGTGCGGAACATGCTGCAGTTGCGGATATGCTTAAAAATGGTAAATCAGTCATTAAAGCTATTGTCGCCGTTGATGCTTCAGGCTGTATTGTTCCGCCTTGTGGGCGCTGCCGGGAATTGCTAAGCCAGCTGTCGGATAAAAACCAGTCAACAGTCGTTGCAGTCAATGAAAACACGCAGGTGACATTAGCAGAGTTAATGCCTTATGACTGGAAGGCCGCAAGGTGTTAGGCTCGAAATAAAAATACAATGTAGAAATAGTAAAATAGAAAAAGGGCAGTGACAGGATGAACGAGGAAGTTAAACATTTTACGGCAACAGCAATGATCCGTAATGAGCATGGTGAGTTTTTATTACACGAGCATCAAAAGCTTGGTTTTTGGTTACCACCGGGTGGCCACATCGAAGTGAATGAAGAGCCACAGCATGCTGTTTTTCGAGAAGTTCTTGAGGAAACGGGGTTAGAATGCCAAGTAGTCAGTTGTGGTTTCCCGTTTGCATCACAAATCCATGATTCATCCCATACACAAGTACTGCCGTTGCCTATAGCTATCTTGAAAGAATTTATTGTCGATAAAAAGAAAGGCAACCATTGGCATATTGATATGATTTACTTATGTGAGTTATTACCTTCATCACAACCGCCTTTTGCACCATTTGAATGGGTGCCATTTGAGGCGCTCGCCAAACTCAACATTCCAGCTGATGTGATTGAGTTGGCGAAAATAGTCAATGAATATTATCGGTTGCAAGGTAAATAATTATCATGAATGTGGGCATAGGTAGGGGTGTAAGTACAAGATTAATTTACATTAAAGAATAATAAAGATAGTCCCAATAGAATGAGTAGTGCGCCAATTGTTCTATCCATAATAAATTGGTAGTTAAGGATTTTGTTTCGTACTACGGGTGTTGCAAAGAAAATAGCAATTAGACTAAACCAAAGCCAATGAGCGAAAGAAATAAATAGGCCATAACTTAAATTTAACCAAATTGAGTTCTGTGTACTGATAACTTGGCTGTACACAGAAACCACAAAAAACATGGTTTTTGGGTTTAAAGCATTCGTCAAAAAACCATTTTTAAAAGCGTTTAAGGCAGATAATGGCTTTGATGCTGCATTATTCGAGGATATTTTTACTTTATTCGTTAATGATTTAAATCCGATATACACCAAGTAAAATACCCCAATAAGTTTAACAATTAAGAATAATGTTGGTGAACTCATGATGACCAGCGTGATACCAAAAACGGTATAGAACACATGAACCTGTACCCCAATAGCGATACCTAGCGCACACAGTAAGCCTGTTTTAATGCCATAGGTATAACTATTGCGAGTTACCATAGCGAAGTCAGGCCCCGGACTAATGACGGCTAAAATGGTGATGGTCGCAACTGCAATAGTTTCATTCATATTAATTTCCTGAAAGGTAATAGAAACAGACTAAAAATGTATTTTCTTTGAAATAATTTGTTTATCTATTGTTTTTATTATCAATGGATTGAATAAAACTAAAAAGCGATTTATCCTGACGCAAATCTGTCAGTTTTTATTACCTATATATATGAAACTACCACCGTTAACATCATTACGTTTTTTTGATACTGCTGCGAAAGCAGGCAGTTTTGTGAAAGCGGCACAAGAGCTAAATGTGACTCACAGTGCGATTAGTCGACAAATTCGTTTATTAGAAGAATACCTTGGTGTCGAGTTATTCGAACGAAGGAACCGAGCTGTTTTTTTAACGGCTAACGGGCAAATATTGTTGCAAACAACTAGTTCGATATTTGAGCAGCTTAAAGACGGTGTTGAAAAGATAAAAAATAGCATATTTCCTGATGTTGTTAGCTTGTCATGTGAACCAACAATTGCAATGAAGTGGTTAATTCCTCGACTTACGCATTTTTATCAACAATATCCTCATATTACGGTACATCTAGTTGCAGCAGGTGGTGTTATTGATTTTACAAAAGCGAATGTTGATTTAGCATTGAGGCGTAATGATTTTAAATGGAGTGACAATCTTTGTGCAGTAAAAGTCTGTTCAGAACGTATGGGGGTTGTGGTTCGGCCTGAACTTGATCTTAAGAAAAATTTTGCTTACATACCACAATTGTCGACGACATCTAGACCTAATGCATGGGCAACTTGGCAGAATATAAAAAAAGTTGCTCTTCCAAATAGTAAAACCATTACATATGAGCATTTTTACTTGTGTATTCAAGCTGCATTGGCGGGGCAAGGAGCAACGCTTGCATCATTTTTGATGGTTGCGGATGAAGTGCAATCAAAGCAATTAGCCGCACCATATGGTTTCATTGAAGATAATTCTGCGTATTATTTATTGTCATCGAAACCTATAGAACGAGGCAGTGCAGCAGCTACTTTTACCCAGTGGTTAATAGAACAGGTAAGTATCAGCATTGAAACCCTGATTGATGAAAGATAATTAGGCATCAAAAAAAGACGGTTTGATTATAAAGCCAGCGAACCCTAATGAAAAATAAATAATTTATGTCATAAGCATTTCTTTGCGTGCTATATTTCTCTGCTAGGTTTGGTGTTTTATGTCGGAGCAAATAATGAGCAAGATACGAGTAGGTGTTATTTTTGGTGGTCGATCAACAGAACATGAAGTTTCGCTACAGTCCGCTAAAAATATTATCAATGGATTAGATCGTAATAAATTTGATGTATGCCTTTTGGGTATTAATAAAGAAGGGCAATGGCATGAATATAACGAATCTGATTATTTATTGCATGGTGATGACCCGTCTCGGATTGCATTGAATACACCAAAACATAGCATTGCACTTGTTCCGGGGAAAACTCGAGAGCAATTCATTTCCCTTGAAGATACGAAGCCATTGCCGCAAATTGATGTCATTTTTCCTATTGTCCACGGTAATTTAGGTGAAGACGGTTCGCTGCAAGGCTTATTGCGCATGGCGAATTTACCGTTTGTCGGGCCGGGGGTTTTAGGTTCGTCCGCCTGTATGGATAAAGACGTTACCAAAAGATTACTTAGAGATGCTGGCTTAAATATTGCCCCGTTTATTACGGTGCTTAAAAATGAACGTGCAACAACGGAATATGAAGCCACAGTGGCACAGCTAGGCTTACCACTATTCATTAAACCTGCAAATCAAGGTTCATCTGTCGGGATCAGCAAAGTCAGCACTAAATCGGAATTTGAAACGGCTCTTGATTTTGCCTTTTTATTTGATACTAAAGTCCTTATTGAAAGTGTAGTAAAAGGGCGTGAAATTGAGTGTGCAGTATTGGGTAATGAAGTACCTCTTGCCAGCCCTTGTGGTGAAATCGTGTTGCACGATAGTTTTTATGCATACCATACCAAATATATTGATGAGAATGGCGCATCTGTCGTTGCTCCTGCACAATTAGATGAGGCGGTGAGTGATAAAATTCGTGAGATTGCTTTATCCGCATACCGCGCATTAAATTGCTATGGAATGTCCCGTGTGGATGTTTTCTTAACGGAAAATAATGACGTCGTTATCAATGAAATCAACACATTGCCTGGTTTTACGAATATCAGTATGTATCCGAAACTATGGCAGCAAGGCGGTATGACCTATCAGCAATTAATTAGCCGCTTAATCGAGTTAGGAATTGAAAAATTTCAACAAACAGCGATGTTGAAAACGGCATGTGATGAGCTTTAATTGCTGAATAATACTATCTCGGTAGTTTTTATGACTGCCGAGATGTTTATTTACTCTGAACTTGAACCTTCATCTGTTGTAAAAATAAGTTTGTTTCTTTTGGTGAGGTAAGCCGAACAAACTGAATATGGCGTAAATTGAGATTTGCCATATGACTTAGATTTCTTTTCTTATTTGGATAGTAAGTCTTTAGCAGCCACAGAATTATCGAATCGCGACTGAAAAAGGCATTTTTCCAACGTTCTTTGTTCCCTGTATTTTCCCACAGCTCTTGTCCAGAACGAATGCGCGCTAATGTGCGCGTAATCGACTGATAAAGGGTTCGAGGCAAGGAGTAATCCAACCAAACCACCATGTCGACTTCTTTCCATTTAATGGGTTGAGTCCGTGTATAGTTGCCATCAAGTACCCATCCAGATACTGCTTTATCTAATGCATCAGTGAGTTTCTGGTTAAGCTCATCATCCGAAGAACCTTGCCAATTTGCTAGCCAATATAAGCTATCTAACTCGATAGAAGGGACATTTAATAACAAAGAAAGTTGCTGGCACAGGGTACTTTTACCGCTGCCACTAGTGCCAATAATATTAATTTTCATATGTAAACATCAGACAATTTTGTCACTAGGGTTGGTCTGGAAATGACTGAATTTGGAACCATTGTATGAACAATGATCCCAGATTAGATGCCTCTACAAATAACACTATTGCTTTAAATTATTTGCACCAGACATAATTGATATAGCGAAATAATGGCTCAAAACCAAATTTTTTATACAGGTCAAATCCTGCTTCTGAAGCATCAAGGAAACAGTGCTCTACACCTTGCTGGCGGCAAAATGCTAAAGCATAATCAATGAGTTGTGATGCATAACCATTACCTTGATGGTTTGGCTCAGTACCAATATCATCAAAACGGGCTAACGTCCCTTCAATTGTCACGGTCATTGAAGTCGCGGGTTCTCCGTTGACGAGTAACACAAGATGAAATTGCGGTGCGCCTTGTTGCAAAGCATCCTCATGATAACGCACATATTCTTTAATAACCTGGTCGTGCTCTTCAGATAAATAAAATGCGGAAACAAGTGGCTTTGCCCACAAAGACAAATCGTGATTCGCTAAGACGATATCGACTTGGTTATCAGGCAGTTCAACCTCATTTTGTTTTGCTAAGGTCAATGCCATTGCAGTGGTGACGCTGTCATGTTTGTAACCTAGTGACTCAGCCTCAGTAACCACCTGCTGGAGCATCTCTTCGGGGATCACTAAGGTATGGTTTTTCTTCTGTGAAACAAACAGGTTGTGAGCCTGCATAAAGGCGTGACTGGTCGAGTCAGGCTGCAAATAAATGAAGTTAAACGCCGGAGAATTAAGGGGCGTTAAATAGCAAATGGTGTGTTGTGCAATCTGGATACTATGTTCACAAATAGATGTCCAAAATGTTTTTTCAATCGATTGATAATGTCTTAAATAGTACAACGGAATATTCATTTGTCAGTTACCTGATACAAAACGAGTTAATCGATATGGGCCTAATGCAGCTTGTTCAATTCCATGCAAGATTTCATCTTGAGCCAATTGGCATATCAAAGGCGCTAGCGTAATCGCAGCGTGCATACTGATAATATATAAACCTTCAAAATCAGCAACTTTTCCGACAATTGGCATCTCATCTTTAGGCATAGGTCGCATTCCTTTGAAAGCGTTTTCAAGATTTAACGTGTTACTACCTATAAATGAATTTTTAATCGTTGTAAGGGCGTTTTGTGCGATAGCCACTGCACTGTGTTCGGGCTTTTCGCTAATATAATCATCAGCACAGAGTATTTTACCTGAACCTGCCGGTCGTAGCTCCATTTGTGGTGTTGAAATGATATGTTGAACCAATGTTTGTTCGGTGGAATCATTGATGTGCACAATGATAGAAGGAGAGGCGGTAACCGGTAATTCAACATCAAGTGATTGCATAAGGGCGGTTGCGTCTGCGCCAGCAGTCACGATAACCTGTTCAGCTAAAAACGTATTTTTATGGGTATTTACGCCAATTATGCGTCCATTTTCCTGCAAAATAGTGTGAACTTCCTGCTGAGGTAAATAGACAACACCTTGTTCGATAGCAAGGGATAGTAACGCTTTTGTTGCATGAATCGGGTCAACACTACCTTCATCTGGGCAAAATGCAGCAAGTTCAGGTAAAGCAGACAAGAAAGGTTCCATCTTGTGTACGGTTGATTTGTCCAATAATTCGACATTAAATCCACTTTGTTGGTAGTGGTAGACATATTCTGCAGTTGCTGAATCTGTTTCCTGCCAACTGAGAGCGCCTGTCCACTGGATATTTAACTTTCCATCTGTGTGTTTATCGAGTTCATGCCATGCCACGAGGGCTTGTTGTCGAAGTTGACTATATGCATCAGGCCTTCCATATGACACATTCAACCAAGCGAAAGCGTGCTGTGTGACACCTTGGCCAGCGTGTGCTTTATCAAGCAAAATGACCTGCTTATCGGATTGTCTTGATAGATACCAAGCTAATGTTGTACCAACAAAACCAGCACCAATAATGATAATCTTTTTTTTATGAGTAGGGTTCATTTAGCCTCAGTATATATGGAAGTCGCTAGCAGAAAAATCAGATGGAATTTTAATAGTTTAATGAATAATTATATATATGGAATCTATAAATAGAGCACGATTGTTCCCATTTTTATCAGATATGAACAATTGATGAGGGAAAATGGAGTGTAAGGCTACAACGCAGTAGCCTTAAGAGATTCAAAAAATTACACGCGAATAAAACGAGTTACAAAAGCAATAATAACTAATAATGCAGAAATTAATAATAATGCAGTTGCCAAGGATAATTGAAAAGCAACAAAACCAATAGCTGCAGGTCCAGCCAAAATACCTAAATAGCCTAAAGTTGAAATTGCGGGTACAGCAAGAGCCTCTGGCATCGTTTTTTGCTTCCCTACAGCAGAAAACATCACTGGGACTATATTAGATGAACCTGCACCGACTAATGCAAAACCTATGATGGCAAATATGAGATAAGGAGATAAAACAGCAATAACAAAACCAAGGCAAGCGAGTAAAGCACCTAAAAATACGACACGAGCAGAACCGACTCGCATAACAATTTTGTCACCCAATAATCGGCCAATAGTCATGGTTGTGGCGAAAGCCGCAAACCCTAAACCGCCTAAAGTTTCTTTTAATCCATGGTGTTCAATTAGAAATACAGCTCCCCAGTCAAGAACTGCACCTTCAGCAAGAAAAACGGCAAAACAGACAATCCCAATAACTAAAACAATGCCTTTCGGGATAGCAATAAGGGGGCCAGTTGGGGCGTTAGCGTAAGGGATTAAACCGTTATAGCAAGCCGCTAATAGAACCACCGCAACAATTGAAATAATGATTGATGCCATTGTCGCGGAAACACCAAGTAGCAAGATCAAACTCATGGTACCTGCACCTGCTATCCCCCCGACACTATAAAAACCGTGAAAACCAGACATAATTGGCTTGTCGGATGATTTTTCAACAATAACAGCTTGGATGTTCATCGCACAATCCGTTAAGCCAATGAAAATTCCAAAAAATAACAAGGTAACGATGATAAAGTTAACTTGCGATAAAGAAGATAAAATGGGGAATAACAAACAAAAGGCGATAGTGGAAAAAACCATTAAACGGCGGCAGCCATACTTGGCCGCTAATGCTCCGGTCACCGGCATAGCAATAAGTGCCCCTCCACCGAAACATAATAGTAGCATGCCAAGGGTGGCATCATTTGCCCCTGTATTAAGTTTGACATAAGGAACAATGGCTGCCCAAGCCGCGGTAACAAAACCAGCAATAAAAAAAATAATTCGAGTAGAAACTTGCTCCCTTTTTGCGGGTATCAAGGAAACATGGCTATTAACTTGTTGAGTAGATTGCATTTTATAGGGCTTCTTAAAAAGATAAAATTAACTACCTGTATTTAAGATAGTCAGAATTTGTTCATGAAGGTATGGGCAACCCGTGGCTACAACAGCACCGCCTGCTTCAGCTCGGCTGCCATCTAATGTAGTCACTATGCCACCAGCACGTTCTATAATAGGGATTAATGGAACAATATCATAAGGTTCCAGTGCGAATTCGACACAAATATCGATTCTACCCGCTGCTAGCATTGCCATTGCATAGCATTCTCCCCCATAGCGAGTCATTAATACTTGTTTCTCAAGCGCCATAAAATGAATGTCTGGCCGTGCTGCTATAGGCTCAGGCGATGTGGTATGCAAGATGGCTTGTTCGAGTTTGACTTGTTTGCGAGTAGATAAGCGATATTGTCCGTGAGAGCTACTGGTCCAACTCCCGTGTTGGTCTGCCCAAAAACGTTCGCCAATATAGGGTTGGCTCATCATCCCCATGACTGCTTTGCCATGCTCAGTTAGGCCTATCAGGTTTGCCCATAAAGGGAGCCCACAAAGGAAAGGGCGGGTTCCATCGATGGGGTCAAGTACCCATTGAATGGGACCTGTACCCGTTATTCCATATTCTTCACCCATGATAGAATGCGTTGGATAATGTTTAGATATCAGTTCTCGCATGGCTTTTTCTGCGAGCTTATCCGCTTGAGTGACTGGGTCGAAGCGATAGTTGGCTTTGGGTTTGTTTTCAATAACACTAAGTTCATTTGTTCGATAGTATTCAAGAGAAATTTTACCGGCAGTATTGGCAAGTTCATGTAAGAAAAAGCTATCTGGTAACTGAGAGTGCGTCATTTAATTGTCCTCGAGTGCTTGAACAAGATAGTGTTTGACATCTTTTCTTGCTCGATTATGATTGATAAAAAAGTTAATGAGGAAGTGTATGCTCGATTATGTCGCTTTTCCAGAACAAAGGCAAAATAAAATTCGCCAGTTACTACAAGATGAAGGGCGTGTGGTTTGCACGACGTTAGCCCGTGAAATGCAAGTATCAGAGCATACTATTCGCAGGGATTTAAATGAATTAGCACAAGAAGGCGTTTGTCGTCGAGTCCATGGCGGTGCGGTCAGTATGCTTGAGGAAAAGGGCACATTCGAGCAGAGAACGACACAAAACCAAGATGAAAAAATCAAAATAGCGAAGGCTTGCAATAAACTAGTCAAACAAAATACCTGTATTTTTATTGACTCAGGTTCAACTAACTTAGAAATCGCTCGTTATTTACCTTCAGAACTATCGTTGACGGTTGTGACTCATTCTCCAGCAATAGCATTAGAACTAATGAAGAAGCCACTATGTGAAGTGATTTTAATTGGTGGAAAATTAAACCGTCAAGTTGGCGCGAGTATTGATATTTCTGCAGTGAATCAAATCAATCAAATCCATTTTGACCAATGCTTTATTGGTGGCTGTGCTTTAGATCCACAAATGGGGGTTTCGATATTTGATTATGAAGAATCTAAATTTAAGAAAATCCTTTTTGAACGCAGTAATCAAGTCATTATGGGGGTAACCGCAGACAAATTACCTGGAGTTGCGAGGTATAAGATTGCCAATTGTGAACAAATTTCAATCTTAGTTATGACAACAGAATTGAATAAACAAACGACTGACTTGTTTACTAATATGGCAATAAAGATTGCACAAGCATAGGCCACATGTCTAACTTTTATCTTGTATCATGAGGGCATTTTAGGTGCTATTTGTTATAAAAAATCAATATAATATCTTCGAAAGGCCCTTATAGACATGATGAGTGCGCGATGAAATTAAAAATGACTACCTTGTTACTTTCACTTTATTCATTGGGTGTATTTGCTCAGGATTTATCTGTGAATATGCAAACCATGCACTTTGCAGGAAAAGAAATAAACTATTACTTAATCCAAAAACAAGCCGAAAAATCAAAGGATTTATTAGTTCTATTACAAGGCTCTGATTGTAAAAGCGTCATTAATAATCCAAACATGCTGAAAAATTTCGGTGTGGTATTTCCTGATAATGATATTTTATTAGTTGAAAAAACAGGGTTAAACAACCTAGTGGGGGCTAATGATGAAGAAGCTTCGGAAGAAGAATGTCCTGTTGACTATATGTCGAAAGATTCACCATTAGAACGCGCCAATAATTATGTTGCAGTCTTACAACAATTAAAAAATGATTACCAACACATAGTGCTATTAGGCGGAAGTGAAGGTGCACTGGTAACTAATTTAATTGTTGCACAAGAAAACTTTATAACCGCATCCGTTGCATTGAATGTCGGCGGCCAATATTTTATTAATGATGTTCTGTATAGTATTGAAAATAATACGCCTAAAGAAGAAATTGCTAACTCAAAAGAAGGTTTTAAACAATTTGCAGAAGCAGTAAAACAAAAGCAATTAAACAACGACCAATTTGTCAGCGGCCATGGCCCAAAATGGTGGTATGAGATGCTCACCATTGACAATTTAAAACTTATTCAGTCAGTTAAAACTCCACATTTGGTGATACAAACGATGGCGGATACCAACGTGGATGCTCATGGTACAGATAATATGATGAAACAAATCCGTAATCCCCATGTCAGCTACCGAGCATATCAAGATTTAGACCATTTTTTTAAAGATAAAAATGGGCAGTTGCATACTGAGCAAATTGTGACGGATATTCAACATTGGTACCAAACGGTGACAAAATAAAGTGGATATACTCGGATTTATCGTTATATTATTTCCCATTGTCGTGTCACCGGGAGCAAGCTTTGCGATTGCTTTAAATAGTGTATTAAACCAAGGTATTAGAGGGCTGTTCATACCTATTGTTGGAACAGGATTAGGCATTTTAACTCATGGTTTTTTAGTTGGAATTGGTTTAAGTAAAGTACTGGTTTCTTACCAGTGGGTAATGAATTTAATTGGCATTTTAGGTACGTTATATCTATTGTATCTTGCAGTTTCATTGATCATTTCAGGGGTTAATGCCGGTAAAATAGAAAGCTCTCAAGAAATAAAAAAAATCACGGTCAAAGATGCTTATTTAGCTAATTTACTTAACCCAAAAGCGATTATTTTATATTTAGTTGTTGTTTCTAAATATGCAGGAGCAGACCCGTCACTCGCTAACTTTCTAGTATTATCACTTATCCATATTATCATGATGGCGTTATGGCTGCTGGTTTCTTGTTCCATTTTAATTATTTCTTCTTCCTCCCTTAAAGTCTCAACATTACGAAAATACATTAATATTGGAGGGGGAGTCTTGCTATTAGTGATTACATTCGAGCCTTATCTTTTTAGGTAAAGTAAAATGCACCTTGTTTATTAAGATGCATTTTATAAAATCACTCCGAAATATAGCTGTAGTAATTAAATATAGGTACAAAACCCAGTTTTTTGTAGATAGATAACCCTTCACTGGATGACTCCAATACACACTGTTTAACCCCTTGTTGATGGCAAAGGTATAGCGCATGTTTAATAAGTAAAGTCGCGAGCCCTTTACCTTGGTATTGAATATCAGTACCAATATCATCAAGTCGAGCTGTTTCATAATTAAATGTCATAGTTAAGGTTGAGACTGGTTGCTGATCTGCAAATAAGACTAAGTGTACCATATTAGTTTGTTTATCAAGTGCTCTTTGGTGATAACGAATATACTCGTCGGTAACAGTTGAGTCATCTTCATTTGTATCAGCATCGATAGGGAATGCCGTAATTAAAGGCTGAGCCCAATCTTTGAGTTGATTATTGCTTAACACAACCTGAAAACCAGCATTAAGCTGCGGTGGTGAATTGTATTGAGATAGAACGTCTTGCGGCAAAATCATTGCGGTTGATTCACCATCGTAGATTAATCCCCGAGCTATTATTTCTGACTCAAATTGTGAATGTATTTGGTCATGAACAATAAGTACATAAGGCTTAGCTTGTTGTTTAAACAGCATTTCAGCCTTCTCGTAATCTGAAATGAGCGCACCTTGGTGGAGGTAAATATAATTAAATATAGGCAATGGTAGCTCAGAAAAGTAAGCACTAGTTTGGTTGCTGATTTTCACTACATTTGCACATATAGCAGACCAAAAGTAGTGTTCTTGTTGATAAAACAAATTTTCATTGTTATCCATTATGCGTACTCAGTTTATAGTCGTAGATAATATTTTTATGGCTTGATTGTATATAAAATGAAATGATCGCTATAGCATTCGTATAATTGAAAGCACAAAAAGAACCATTTTATTGCAATTTATTGAGGTTATAAGAAAATAGGTCTTCCTAGAGAAGACATGGTATAAAAATAAGAGAATTATTATGAATAACACGCCAGACACGATAACCTTTTTTGAACGTTTACTTCCATTGGTGGTTTCCGGTAAAAAAATTATCACTATCCGTGATAAAAGCGAGAGTGATTATGTTCCTGGGACTATTGTGAAGGTATATGCGTTGGAAACAGGTGAATACTATACTGATATTAAAATACTGTCGGTAGAGCCCATTTCTTATTATGACATTTCTGAATACCATGCTAAGCAAGAAGCCATGAGTTTAGAGACGTTGAAAGCGCTTATCAAAGAAATTTACCCAAATGAGCAATATTTATACGTAATCACTTACCAATTGCTGAATAGCACTGACTAATCACAATATAGTTTTTTGGCAATTTGTAAAAATGCCTTTGTTGCAGGTGATGCTTGGTTTTCGTTATTAACAGCAAAAGCAATACTGCGCTTAACTGGTGGGTTAAGGGGTTTAATCACGATGTCTTGAAGATGCGTAGGAATTGCTAGTTGTGCAACAATAGAAATAGCTTCTCCCCGAGCAACGAGTGTAAAAGTACTTAGCAATTGTTTTGTTTTAAATTGAATTTTTGGCGTTAATTTTTGTGCATGAAATAAATCTAGAACGATTTTTCCAGAACCTGCTTGGGTTAAATTAAATGGATAATCACAAAGCTGTTTCAAAGAAATAGACGATTCATTTGCCAGAGGATGGCCTAATGGCAGTATAGCAACCATTTGGTCGTCTTTGACTTTAAACGTATCAAAGCGTTCATCGGGTAAAACGACAACACCAATATCAATTCGCTTTTCTTGTAACCACTGTGTAACGGTTTCATCATCACCTTCATCAACCATAATATTTATCAATGGATATTTTTGGCGAAACCTATCGAGTAATGGAGGTAACAGCCCTAAAGATGACCCGGGACCAAAAGAACCAATTCGCAGAATACCCGCCTTCAGACCATTTGCAGCAAATGCTTCTTGCTTCATCGCCTCCTGAATATTGAGCATATTATGAGCTCTTAATAAGAGCTTTTTCCCTATCTCAGTTAACGTGGTTTGATTTTGTTCTCGAGTGAATAACACGACACCAAGATCTTTTTCAAGGGATTTTATCGCGTGTGAAATGGCTGACTGAGAGATGTTTAATTTCATTGCAGCAAGCGTAAAACTTTTGAGTTCGGCAACAATTGTGAATATTTCAAGTTGGCTTAATGTCATGAGTAAATGCTCATTAGGATATGACCTAGCATTAAGGTTAGCTTATCCATCATGTAAAGAGAAGATAAATATGAGTTGATAACAGGGAATACATGGATGAGCAATATAACAGTAATGAAAAGACGACCAAGTAATTTTATATTTTTCCAAATGGTATTTGTATCTGTCACTTGGGGGGGAACATTCATTGCGGGTAGGGTTATTCAACCTGAAATTCCACCGTTATTATCCGCGACGGTGCGTTTTCTTTTTGCCAGTATTTCGTTGGTTCTTGTCATTATACTCGGTCGATTAGGTTGGAAACAAATAAATAAAAGGCAGCTATGGCAGATTATGTTATTAGGGGCCAGTGGCGTGTTTATCTATCAAATTTTATTTTTTTATGGTTTACAAATTATCCCTGCGTCAAGAGCCGCATTATTAGTCGCCATTACCCCTGCCATGATAGCGTTCATTTCTTTTCTTCTTTGGCAAGAAAAGGTTTCATTGAAAAAAGGTGTTGGGATTACGTTATGTGTTGTTGGGGCAATAATTTTGTTGTCAGAGAAAACACCGAGTAGTGATATTTTTATGGTTAGTAAAGGAGATCTAGCAATTTTAGGATGTGTAATCAGTTGGGGGATTTATACTGTAGCAGGTAAAAACGTTATTAAAGAAATTGGAGCATTACATACGGTAACTTACGCTGTGTTATTTGGGACCTTGTTATTGATAGTAACGTCATTGTGTCTAGATATCACATTAGATACTGTATCATTATTTTCTCTAAAAGATTTAGTGAGTTTGGGCTATTTGGGTATTTTGGGGTCTGCAATAGCTTACGTTTGGTATTATCAGGGAGTCTCACAATTAGGGGCTGCGGGTGCAGGGGCATTTATTGCACTAAATCCGCTGAGTGCGGTTATTGTGGGAACTCTATTTCTTAATGAGCAAATCAGTACAGTGATTTTTATTGGCGGAATATTAATTGTTTTGGGAATACTTATTGCGAATAAAAGATAATATAAAAATAGGCCAAATTAGAGGCCTATTTTAAATTTACTTAAATTTTTCTTGATGTTTTAAAATAAATTCTTTTAATGATGTTGGTGCTTTACCCGTTATTGCTTGAAAATTATCAAAAATCATCCCTGAACGGTCTAATTCCCCATTGGTAAAAGCGACATAATGGTCATAGATACTTTTCATATAAGCGAGTTCTAAATTATTTTTAAGGGCATGTTGCCAAAACTCATTGGGATTTTCTGCCTGATAGCTGAAAGGGATCGCCAATTGTTCTGTTAATAATTCAGCTATTTGTGTGTAATTTTTGTTCTCATAACCAAGACGATAAATTTGGCCTGCATGTTGTTGCGGGTTAAGTAAGCAATAAGCTGCTAGCTCAGCAACATCGGCACAGTCAACCCAGCTGAGTACCGCATTGCCAAAATAAGAGCGCAAGACACCTTTTTGTAAGTTCTCATCCCCTTGATAACCCAGCAAGTTTTGCATATAAGATTCGGGACGAAGGTGAGTAAATTGTATTCCTGACCATTCAATATAGCGTTCAATAAGCTGGTGCCATGCCCAATGTGCCACTTGAGCGCTATCATCCCCACAGGCACCTAAATGTACGATATATTTCACGGACGATTTTTTTGCAATATCAATGAAGATCTTACTTTGTACAAGCATATCAATGGTATAGCCCGTCATCATGAAAACGGAGTCTATACCTTGTAAAGCGGTTTCAATAGTATCTGGCTTATCATAATCCATAACAACAGTTCGATAAGGTGTGTTTTTCAATTTAGCAGGATCTCTAACCGCTAAAACAATATCATGATAGCCTTTGTTCTGTAATGATTGGATAAGGTAATGACCAACCTGGCCTGTCGCACCAGTGATAAGAATTGTATTTTTCATGAATATCCTATAGTTACAATATATACAGTTAAAGTTTTTTGCTCATAATATATTCAAGAGATTGCTGAGTTTCGCTTGTAAATAAAATTTCTTTCAGAATGTGCATATCGTTTGACTGATAAAATGTCATTGCTCGAGTGTTACTTGCGAGGACATCTAGCCATAGCAAAGAGTCACCTTGTTGTTTTGCGAGCGCTTCTATTAATTTAAATACGGTTTTTCCATAACCTTTACCTGTAGCGCCAGGAGAGAAGTAAAGCTTATTTAACAAAGTACCAACTAAATCAGTTTCAGGTATACAGGAGTGATAGGTTAGTTTTACTAAACCGATTGGGCTCGTATTTTCAATAATATACCAATCAATATGTTGTTGATTAAGGTCCTCAGTGATTTTAGTTGTGCTATATTCTTGATTTAAATATGTGTTAAGTTCATTTTGGCTATTCCATAATGTAGCAAAATGATGCAAATAACTTTCCGTACCTATTTTATGTAGTAATAACACGTCATGTTTCGTTGCTTTTTTTAGTATATGGGGAACTTGGTTCATAAATGTTTTCTCCTGTGCTTTATCAGTGTATAGCAATCAATTGATAAATGTCATAGAAGAGGAAAAGTAGAGCATTTTTGGTATTAGAGAGAAGATAAAAGGACTATTTAGCCCTTTTATCTGATGGTAATTATTTAATTGCTTGGCTAATATCTGAATAAGCAAATAACGCTTGGGCTCCACCTGTATGAACAAATAGAATGGGTGTTTTTTCTTCAGAGTTTTCTAAGTAGTCAATTAATCCAGCCATGGATTTACCGGTATAAACTGGGTCTAATAAAATACCTTCTTGCCTCGCTAATAAACTGATTGCAGCGAGGCCTTTTTGGTTTGGCATTCCATACATGGGGGCAAAGAAGTTATCCCATAGCTGCACTTTAGGTGTTTTAGTTAGATCCAACAATTGGGCCAATTCGGTTTGTAATTTCTCAACTTTAGGGGCTTGGTCTTGTTGTTTTCTTGATACGGTTACACCAATCACTTGGCTTTGTGGTAATAGTTCTTGCAAGCCAATAGCAAGCCCTGCATGCGTTCCAGCACTTCCTGATGCAACAATAACTTTGTCAAATTCAATATGTTCTGGCTTCTGCTGAGCTATTTCAATAGCGCATTGAATATAGCCTAAGGCACCTAATGCATTTGACCCTCCTACAGGGACAATATAGGCATCTTTAAGAGAAAGTGTTTTAATTAATTCTTCCAGTTGAGATTGAGGATCGGTTAGTTCATCACACATAACACAACGAGTGGCAAATAAATCAGTTAATAATTTATTACCATTATGAAGAAAGTTAGGGTTATCACTTTGAATTGGATTTTCTAACAATGCAACGCATTCAAGCCCATACATAGCGGCAACCGCGGCAGTTTGGCGGACATGGTTTGATTGAATTGCCCCCGCAGTAACAATAATTTTTGCTTTTTTGGCTAATGCATCGGCCATTAAAAATTCTAGTTTACGCAGTTTATTTCCTCCCATGGCAAGGGGGGTCATATCATCACGCTTTATATAAATCTCACGACCAAATGTATGCGATAAATTATTCAATCGATTAAGTGGAGTCGATGCGTTAAGTAAATCTATTTTTGCAAACTGTGCTAGTCGTTGTTGAAGAGACATCTAAACTCCCAATAATTAATAAGAGAAACCAAGGTAAAGGTAAATAGCAAGAACAATACTGGCAGTCACTAGTGCATAAGGCATCTGTGTTCGAATGTGCTCAATATGTTCGCAGTCTGTTGCCATTGAAGCAACAATAGCATCCGCAGAAATTGGAGAGGTCATATCGCCAAATATTGAGCCAGAAATTGCGGCACCAATCATATATTCTACAGGCATTCCTACAGATAAACCTAATTGAACTCCGATAGGGATCATTATTGCGAAAGTTCCCCAAGAGGTACCTGTTGCTAAAGACATAATGGCGCTAATTATAAAGATAAAACCAATAGAAAAACCTGGAGCCATAACGCCTTGAGTGACTTCAGCAATATAAGCGCCTGTGTTTAACTCAGCAGAAACATTTCCCATTAAGAATGCTAAAATCATAATGGAGCTAATTTTTAGCATATTGGCGTAGCCGATAAATAACTCTTTAAAGAACGCATCAATATTTAGTAGCCGTCGACCGATAAACCAACAGAAAGATACCACGGTACCAAACATGACCCCCCAATATACGGAGGTCGAACCGCTTCCTTTGCTAAAGTCACCGTCACCTGTGATGTATAGTGCGATAGGGACCATTAATACCGTAGATAAAATAGGTATAAAGAAGTTTAATGAAGAATGAGCATTAGGGTGATCAATAATCTCTTCTTCGTTCTCTTGGCTTTGTAATTGAGAAATATTCCCAGCAATAAAATTTTGTCGGTATGTATCTTCTGCTTTTTTCATGGGACCCCATGAAATGTTAGTAAATACATAGAATAGGATAGTTATAATGGATAGCCATGCCATTAAATTGTAGCCAATCGACGTAATTAAAATATCAAAAGGCTCGCCTTGAATCAGTCCTTGGGATATTTGTACCCCAATTAACCCCATTATTACCGCTCCCCAACCATTGATGATGGCCGAGGAACAAACAGAAACACACGCTGTTTGGATAATATAGGACATTTTTTCAGGGGCAACACCATATTGCCGTGCTAGATTTTTAGTTGAGGCGCCGGCGACTAATTGGTTAATTGAGCTTTCAATAAAAATAAGAGAAGTAATGATAATAGCAAGCAACTGGGTAGATTTACGGTTTTTAATTAATTTTGTCTTATTGGTAAGTAACTGAACTAACGCACGAACACCACCGGTAACCACAACAAGCCTCATGATCCCACCGATCATAACCATAAAGACAATTGTTCGTGTATTCCCTGCAGATGAAAACGTATCAATAATACCATCAACGGTACCTTGAACACCTAATAATACGTTGTGGTCATGAATGACAGTAAAACC
Organism: Providencia sp. PROV130; assembly: GCF_028482225.1. Taxonomy (NCBI): domain Bacteria; kingdom Pseudomonadati; phylum Pseudomonadota; class Gammaproteobacteria; order Enterobacterales; family Morganellaceae; genus Providencia; species Providencia sp. PROV130. Next base: position 213,547 of record NZ_JAMPQC010000010.1, read on the forward strand.
AACGAGTATTCCTAACATTAATGAAAGCATGACTTGGCGAGTTAATATCGCCAATATTATAGTCACAATGGGAGTAATAACGGTCCAAATACCATAGTCCTGCATGTGTTTACCTGTGATCCGAGAGAAAATGTGAATTTTATAATTATTGAAAAATCATAGCATTAATAGGAACACGGTAGAATAATTTTATGTAGTTTGAAATGGGTTGTGACAATAAATTAATAAAAAAAAGGCCAAACAGATAAATGTTGGCCATATGTATAGATAGAATCAAATATTACTGTCGAGCTTGCCACTCTTTAGCCGTTATTTTACTAATATCTTCTGTTTTAGTTTTACCAATTAATTCAATAAATTGTGGTTCAAGAGTTGCATAGTATTTGAAGCCACATTTTTCTTGAGCAATTTTAGATTGTTCGTTACCTTGAAAATAACCGCACCACAAATTATCTAATTTCAAACGAGTGAAAGCATGGTGCATGATGGCGTTAATTGATTCTGGAATAATACCTTTTCCCCAGAACGGTACACCAATCCAATAGCTAACTTCTGCATCATTTTCACCAATAGGAAAATTACTTTCATGGCTGAATGATAAACCAATCAAGCCAATAGCTTGGTTCTCATTTTTTAACGTTACAGCGTAAATTTCATCACGCATAAAAATACTCTTGATGATAAAAAGACTCTCTTCTTCGCTTTTGTGTGCAGGCCAACCTGCGATTGGGCCAATTCTTTCATCTTTTGCATAGAAATATAAATCAGCGGCATCTGTTTCTTGCCAAGGACGCAATACTAACCTATTTGTTGTAAGTACCATTTTATCATCTCCTCATTATGGCCTCTCCTAACTTGAACGCTATTTTAGGTATTTATGGAAATAAAATAAGGGCATAATTTGTTCATTTTAGGTACTTATGACAACTTATTTGCTATGGTAGTGCGATATGACGCAAATTAAAGTACAACGACCATGCAGCATTTAAATAATTATCAAATTGACTTGCCTGAAGTCATTCGGATTGGTGAAAGCAATATGGATGAAATGCAATTTAAACCGATTAAAACATCTTATGTGGCGGTTTGTCTGTGCAAGCAAGGATATGCAATATTCAATATTAATTTCAAACGGTATCCAGTACGAAAAAACGACATAATCGTTTTGTACGATGATTCCTTTGCAATGCTACATGCCAAATCACGCAAATTTCGTTTGGAGTATTGGTTGATTGATAAAAAGCTAGCAGTAGAAATTGCTTATGCATTACCACATCAACTTTTTGCTTTTTTTAATGACTTCCCTGTAATTTCAACGCCATTAGGAAAAACTGCGCTGCTTGAAAACTGGAGATTTATTCTTTTAACTATCGTGTCTAACTGGGGGGACCATGGGTTATTACAATTAAAAAATCATTTGCAAAATTTATTTTTAGAAATTAGTAATCATGTACAACACACTTCTATCAAACCAGAAAATAAAAGCCGCCAAGAGCAACTGTGCTGGCGTTTTTGGGGCTTAATTACGACTTACTGTAAACAGTATAAAGAAGTGAAATTTTATGCGGAGCAATTGTCGATCACACCATTTTACTTATCTAAAATTAGTCAAAGTTTTTTTAAAGACTCACCAAAAGTATTGATTGATAGGCAAGTGATTCTAGAAATAAAGGCATTATTAGAAATTAGTAATTTATCCATTAAGCAAATTGCTGATGAATTAAACTTTGAAGATACATCTTATTTATGCCGCTACTTTAAACGGCATACTGGAATGACGTTAACGGGATTTAAAAAACGTATTGAACAAAAAGAGCGGGAAAATAAATAATATTAATGTGGCTCAATTTTTGTTGAGTATTTTTTTATAAACTCAATAAAACAGCGTAATCGTGGCGAAACGGTTTGGTTTCGATAGTAAACGGCATTTATAGGTTGGCGAATTTTAATGGTTTTCTTTTCTAATACTTGTACTAATTCACCACGAGCGAGAGCGTCTAGTGTGACAAAATCAGCTGAACATAAAATGCCTGCACCTTGAACGGCAAGGTGGAATAAAACTTCACCGCTAGTGCCTGAAATATCTGGTGAAACCTTAAATAAATCTCCATCCTGAGTTTTTACTGGCCAAATATTTAATGAATCAGGTTGAGTGAAGCCTAATAAACAGTGTTGTTTTAATTCTTCAATACTGTGTGGTACGCCATATTTTTCAAGATAATCAGGGCTGGCAACGAGTCGTTGTCGACTAAAACCTAATAAGGTGGCATTGAGTGAAGAATCTTTGAGGACTCCAATACGAAAGGCTACATCAATTCGTTTTTCTAACAGATTAGTAATTCCTTCATAGTTATGGATCTCAAGTTCGATTTGCGGATAAAGTGCATAAAATTGTGGAATTAACGGGGCAATAACATGGGTCAAGAAGGGAGTTGATGCATCTATACGTAACTTACCTGAAGGAACAGCCTGTCGTATTGAGAGCATATCTTCAGCTTCTTGAGCTAGTTCAACTATTTTTCGCGATTTCTGCAAAAATGCAGCACCTTCATCACTAAGTTTAATCGAACGAGTCGTTCGGTAGATTAACGTCGTATTTATTTTTTCTTCAAGCCTGAGTAATAAACGACTTACTGTCGATATTGTCATGTTTAATTGCTCTGCTGCTGCGGTGATAGAACCACAATCTACAACGCTAATAAAGGCCTGAAGCTCTTCAAAAGTTATTTTCATTATTGCATATCCGGCAAAAGTTATTTTCACCTTAACGCCTTTTTCATTGAGTATCAATGTGAAAAAATTCTGCTCATTAATAAAAATGTTAATAATTTATTTCAATAAGGTTTTTATATGAGAATTAATACGGCATTACTAGCATTAGCAATAGGGGCATTTGCTATTGGAGCAACAGAGTTTTCACCGATGGGAATGCTTCCTTATATTGCTGACAATCTTAAAGAAGACATTCCTTCTGTGGGGGTGATAGTGGTTATTTATGCCCTTGGCGTAATGATTGGTGCACCTATTATGACGCTATTGTTAGTCAAAAGGCGCCCTAAAATAGCATTAGTATTTTTGATGTCGATCTTCACTATTGGGAATGTATTATCGGCAATGTCACCTGATTTAGTGACACTGTCACTTTCTCGTTTTATTACCAGTCTAAATCATGGTGCATTTTTTGGATTAGGCGCAATTGTTGCAGCAAGCGTGGTTCCTCCAGGAAAACAAGCAAGTGCAATAGCGGCTATGTTCATGGGGTTAACAATAGCTAATATCGGTGGCGTACCTTTGATGACGAATTTAACACAAGTCGTAGGATGGAGGCAGGCATTTTATTTAATTTCAATTTTAGGCATTTTGACGATTATAAGTTTAATTTGGGCTTTACCAAATAACCTAATGGGGACAAAAGTGGATGTAAAAAATGAATTGCGTATTTTACGGCGCCCTCAAGTCCTGTTAGGCATGTTATCTACTGTGTTAGGTGCGAGTGCAATGTTTACGTTGTATACCTATATTACACCAATGTTAATGAATGTCATCCATGCTTCAGACCAAATGATCACGATGATGTTAGTGATTATCGGAGTAGGCTTTACTATTGGTAATTATATTGGTGGATTATTTGCAGATAAGTCACTTTTTAACACTTTAATAATATTTTTCATTATGTTGGCATTAAGCATGGCTATATTTCCATTTATTGCGGTAAATGCATTTGGTGCGGGTGTAGGCCTAATGGTATGGAGTATTTTTAGCTTTGGTATTGTTCCTCCTATTCAAATGTTAGTCATGAATGCAGCAAAAGGTGCGCAAGCCTTAGCGTCCTCCGTTAATATAGGTGCCTTTAATTTAGGAAATGCTATTGGCGCAGCAATTGGTGGGATAGTTTTATCCTATGGGTATAGCTATTCAATGATTAGTTTTATGGGAGCACTAGTCGCTGTTTTGGGAATTATGGTTATTCTGGTTGTTTTTCGCAAAAAATCCGATACTAAAATGGAAACTGAAATTGCATGCAACTAATTTTATTGTACTTATTCTTCATTTGATGATTAATGTAAAATCACCGTTAAGTGGGTTAAACGGATTTCCCACACGGGATAAATAAAACTTGAATTAAAAAGCAATGTTCGGAGTTTTTTGCAATTGTAGTTTGTCATAATTAATGCAATTAACTAAAGAAGGGCGACATGATGACAACTAAAAATTTGTGGAATACGCCAGAACAGAGATGGCAAGCAGTGGTTGAAAGGAATAAAGCCGCCGATGGTCACTTTGTTTACGGTGTAAGAAGCTCTGCTATTTATTGCCATCCGTCTGCTGCTGGCCGTTTACCAAATAGAAATAATGTTGAGTTTTTTGATAATGAGCAACAAGCTATTGAACAAGGTTATCGTGCAGGAAAACGTTTTCGGACAGAAACATCACAATTAACCCAATTTTATCAAGAGCAAATTGAGAAAGCTTGTCGTTATATTGAACAGCAAGAGCAAACGGTGAGTTTGGCAGCGTTAGCTAGTTACATTGGTATGAGTCGCTACCATTTCCACCGTTTGTTTAAAGTGCAAATAGGGTTAACACCAAAAGCCTATGCGGATGCATTTCGCCATAAAACATTGCAACAACGGCTTCAAGAAAAAAAACGAATTACTGACGCTATTTATGATGCGGGTTATCAATCAAATAGCCGCTTTTATGAAGCTTCATCTCAACGACTAGGAATGACGCCGAGTGAATGGAAATCAGGAGGGGGTGGCAGTAAAATTTATTTTGCTCTTGCGGTTTGCTCATTAGGAACATTACTCGTTGCACAAAGTCCGATAGGTGTTTGCGCCATTTTGTTAGGGGATGACCCTGAGCAGTTATTGAATAATTTACAGGATAAATTCCCAAAAGCAGAGCTGATTGGAGGAGATGACGGCTTTGAGCAACTGGTAGCTCAGGTGGTGGGTTTTATTGAAGCACCTGAAATTGGTTTAAATTTACCATTAGATATTCAAGGTACTGCATTTCAACAACGCGTCTGGCAAGCTTTACGTAATATTCCAGTAGGAGAAACAGTAAGTTACAGTGATATAGCAGAAAAAATTGGCAAGCCTAGTGCCGTCAGAGCAGTAGCTAATGCCTGTGGTGCAAATATGTTAGCTGTCGCTATTCCCTGCCACCGAGTGGTTAAGAGCAATGGTGACCTTTCAGGCTATCGTTGGGGCATTGACCGAAAACAAGCGCTATTATTAAAAGAAGCCCAGTATAAGGCAGATAATAGTTAATGATAGCTAAGGGAATCACGGGTAACCATAGTATTCATATAATTATGTCTAAAGCTAGAATATTTAAGATAAACAGCACCTATATTAATATATAATGGGTGCTGTTTAGTAAACACAATATAATATCTAAAACTAAAATTTTTCTTTTAGAAGTAACCATCTTCATTTATTGATATGTGAAAAGCCCATTATATATCCATTAAAAACTATCCAGATTATATGTTTTTTTATACGATTGATAATAATGTTATATTTTTTGCCCTTTATATTTTTCATGTCTTTTTTTTTGAATAAAAATATTTAATTTTTTAAATAGCCAAATAATGGGTTGCAATAAGATAAATTTAGGGTGTGGTTTCCCGCTTATGTTTTTTTCATATTCCATAAGTATTCCTAATAAAGTACGAATTTATATTTAGAATTACATGGAGAACATTTTTAAAAAAGTGACAGATTTGTTTTTTTACAAAATACAGATCAAATTCAGTCATTTTTGTATTACATTATCCTTACGGGGAAAATGAGAAGGGTTTTGGTGTGTTACTGTACAAACAAATAGCACAAGAGCTGCAGGAAAAAATTAAACAGGGTGAGTTTCTTAGCGGTGAAAAGATGCCGTCAGTGAGGGATCTTGGGCGTACTCATCAAGTCAGTATCACAACGGCACAACTTGCGTACCGTGAGCTGGAACGTTTACAACTGATTTATGCAGTACCCAAATCAGGGTATTTTGTGATACCAGAAAAAACAGAGGCTCTTTTGCCTAAAGTGGCAAATTATATTCAAAACCCCGTACAAGTTGCTCAATGGAATCCAACAATGGATTTTCTGCGTGTATCCGAGCGACATGGTGTTACATCATTATCTTGTGCCGTCCCTAATATAGAAGATAAAAGTTTAGAGCCACTATGGCAAGAAATGACCATGGTTGCACGTCGTAAACATTCCCTAACTCTGGAATATGATAGCTTGCAAGGGCTCGCTTCCTTAAGAGAGCAAATTCATTTAATTTCGGATGATCGTCATCTTTTTACGCCCGATGATATTGTGACCACGACGAGTGGTCATCAATCTTTATCAATTGCCTTGCAAGCTTGTACACAAGGTAATGATGTTATTGCAGTTGAATCGCCAACGTTTCCAGGATTATTACAAACGTTGTATGGGCTAGGCCGGAAAATTATTGAAATTCCTATTGACCCTGAAACTGGAATGGACCTCGATAGGCTAGAGGAAGCGTTCGAACGCTGGGAAGTAAAAGCTGTTGTTGTAACACCGAGTTGCAATAACCCAATGGGCTGTATTATGCCTGATAATAATAAACAACGTTTATTGAATATTGTTGAAAAACATCATGGAACAGTAATTGAAAATGATTGTCTCGCAGGGTTGGCGTATCAGTATCCAAGGCCTTCGACAATACAATCGCTAGATAACAATGGGCATGTTATTTTATGCAGTTCTTTTTCAAAAACGGTTGCACCAGGTACTCGTACGGGATGGATAATCCCCGGGAAATATAAAGAGAAAGTTCTACATTTAAAATATTTATCTCACTGCTCTGGTGAAATTTTTATGCAGCAAGTTATGGCAAACTTCTTAAAGGAAGGGCATTATTTTTTGCATTTGCGCCGAATGAGACAGCATTACAGTGAACTACAATGCCAATATAAAGAGTTAGTTGAAACCCATTTTCCTGTTAATACTCGTATTTCACGGCCACAAGGAGGATTCTCATTGTGGGTTGAACATCTACCGGTTGATAATCGTAAATTACTCGACATTCTACATCGTAATAAAGTCACCGTTTTAACAGGGGAACATTTCTCGACCGGCGGATGTTTCCTTAATCATTTGCGAATAAACTATGCGCTTCCATTAATCGCAAGGCGACGCAATGCAATTAAAATATTAGGGGAAGCATTAAAAGTCACAAGCTTAAAATAATATAAAACCCCTTATTCAGTAAATATGAGTCATGAATAAGGGGAATAAGAGTTATTGAATGGCGGCTTTCGGTTGACTATTTTTAGAATAGAATAAGTAAATTACATAGAGAAGCGTAAAACTGGCGGTGTAGCCTGTAAAAATCATCCAGAAAGTTTTCCAATCAACTACACCATCGACGGTATTCAGCTCGATAACCCATCCACATAATACCGCACCTAAAAATGTACCAAATCCATTGACTAATGTGGTGAATACACCTTGCGCTGTTGAACGAAATTCGGGTGCAATTTCTTTTTCCAAAAATAGTGCTCCTGCGATATTAAAGAAATCAAATGCACAGCCGTATACAACCATGGATAAAAATAATGCCAGTGTACCAATCGCAGTGAAATCACCATAAGCAAATAAGCCTAGCCGTAAAATCCACGCAATCATACTCATAAATAAGATGGTTTCAATTTTGAATTTTTTGAGTAACAGCGGTAAGAGTAAAATAAAGACAATTTCTGAAAATTGTGATATCGATAAAAAGATAGTGGGGTATTCAGAAAAAACTGAGCCTCTAGCTTCAGGCATTAATGCCATATCCTGTAAGAAGGGAACGCCAAAGGTATTGGTAATTTGTAAGACAGAACCTAATAGCATGGCAAAAAATAGGAATACTGCAACTCGCCCTTTTTTAAAGAGTAAAATAATATTTTGACAACTAAAACTAGATTTCTGTTCTTTTTTCTCAATTTTACAGCCCTGTGTTGAAATAAAGAAAATAGAAAAGATACTGAGGGTTACGGATGCGATTGCACCTACATATAATTGATAAAAACTCATTTCCAACTTTAATAAGCTAATTGTCCACATAGCGACAATAAAACCTACAGTGCCGTAAACGCGTATTTTGGGAAAATAAACATCCGAATCGAGTTTTTTTGCGCTTAACATCTCAAAAACAATGCTATTACAAACGGAAATAGTTGGCATATAAAACATTAGGTGAACTAATGTCATAATAAATAGCAAAGTTATTGAATCACTATGAGCCATTGCGATCAAAAATACAGCAGAAATAATATGCGAAGCAATATACACCAGTTTTCGATTATTAATTTTATCTGCAATAAATCCAATAATAATCGGTGAACATAAAGCTGAGATACCTAATGTACTAAAAATCAGGCCAATTTCACCGCCTTTGAAATGTAATGTATTGAAGAGGTAAGACGCAAAAGTAACTAGCCATGATCCCCAGATAAAAAATTGTAGAAATGAAACGAATTTCAGCCGAGTTGTGATATTCATGTTTATATACCTTCCGTTAGCCTAAACATGCTTTAATGTAATTATTAAATAAACTGTTCTTTTCAATTGATTTAATAACCAAACATGGAAGCACTTATCTTGTTATTGTTTGAGCATTATAAAATAGCTAACGTGAATTTTTTTTGATATGGAAGTGGCTAATCATCGATTAATAGTAGAAATTAGTGTCTTTTTATCGGGATTATTACGTATAAAAAATACAGATACGCTGAAATTAGCGGAGAATTAATTTTTTCTGAATTCAAGATGATTAAATAATAGTTAATATATATTTAACTTAGTAGGTATTACTTGAATTTAATTAACGTTTAAGATTTAATAGACAACTCTCCTGTCTCATACTTCCAGTATGCTATCCCAATTAATTATCTCAATATTTCCAGCTTGACTACACCCTAGCAATTCACAACCCAAAAAACTTACCTCAACTACCTTTTTAAAATTCAAATTTTATAAGTACCAATCATAAACAATGATTGGGAAATTCATTGTATATCAAAACGAGAATATTATGGTTTCGACTCATTACCTACTGCTTTTATCGGCAGTAGCGGTATACCTTGTGGGTACCGCAGAATTCATGTTATCGGCGATTTTATCGCCGTTAGCAAATGTTTTTCATGTTCAGCCCGACCAAATTGCTTGGTTGATATCAGCTTATGCATTGGCCTATACCTTGGCAGCGCCTATTATAGGTTTCTTATCAGATCGAATTGATAAACGAAAAATTGTACTCATGGCTCTTTTGTTATTATCACTTGATAGCTTGGTTATTATTTTTGCGCCTAATTTATTGATTGCACTAGTTTTAAGAGGATTTGGTGGATTAGCATCTGCCGCACTTGTTCCGGTTATCTTTGCCCTTATTGCTGATGTGATGAGCGAAAGTAAGCAAGCTGCAGCAATGGGAAACATTATGATGGGAATGACTGTCGGTATTATTACCGGGCCTATCATCGCTGGGGCATTAGTTCAGTATTTTGCGTGGTACGCGCCATTTATTTATACCGCGGTAGGGTGCTTAGTGGTATTCATCATAGGGATATTTACGCTACCTCGTTCACAAAAAGTAACCAGTAAAAAATTATCTTTCATAGCGATTAAACAAAAAGGTATTGTTCGACTTATATTAGCGAAAGGTCTATGGAATGGGGTGTCAGTCTGTATGTTTCTGCTTGCGGGTGAAATATTAAGGCAAAGATCACACTTAGAAAGCGTTGAAGTTGGCAGTCTAATGGGATTATTCGGGGTCGGATTATTATGTGGCAATGGTTTGGTTGCAAGAATAGAGAGGATTAAGACGTCAAATAATATAAAACTCATTGTTATTATTTTAATAATTATGGCTGCGATTATGTTATTTCTTAGTGGGTGGCTTTCGTTAATTGGTCATGGTTTATGCTTAGCTATTCTTGGGGGGATGTTGGGATTAGCATCTCCCATAAGTACCGCAATGCTAGCAAGGCAAAGTGCAGAGAATAAAGGTTTTGTCTTGTCGATATCCGAGAGTGTGAACAACGTGGTTTTATTATCTGCACTACCCGTATTTTCTTTATTTTTTTCCAAAGGTCACCTTGTGATTTCTATGATCATGATTGTTATATTCTTGAGCTCAGCTATTTTTTTAGTTTTCCCGACAAGACAGAGATGAAAAAGGCAGTAGATTGCTTATTTTTCTCCACCGAAAATGGTTTTTCAGTGGAGAAAAGAGTTCTATTGGGTAATTAATAGTTGTTTCTTTCTTAGACGCATTCCATTTAGCATAGATAGCCAAGCTAAAAATGTAATAAACATAAGAATAATAAAAATAAAATAGGCTGGAAGTTCTGTTAATACAACCCCTGTTAACATCGGATTAAATGCACCACCAAGCAGCCCTAGAGATTGGGCCGAAAAGTAACTGGCCTTCATTCCGTCTGGTGCAATACTATCAATCAGCATATATTCACCAGGGGCATAAATTAATTCACCCAGAGTGAAAATAAAGGCACCAAGAGCCCAAAGGTATAAATTTTCATGGGCATACATAAAGGTTGCTAGCCCTAAAATAAAAAATAGGCTGCCTAGTGTCATTAATTTTCTTAAATTATCTGGGGTGATGCGTTTTCCGACGGTATATTGCAACGTCACCACGACAATCGCATTCACAGGCAAAATAACTCCAATCACCACTTGAGCGAAATCGCTGTCCGCTACAGTAATGGCGTACTGGGATATCCAAGTGGTAAAAGTACCGAAAACTAATGAGCCTAAGAAGGTTGATAAAATAAACCAAGCCAGCACTTGGTCTCGTAGCATAGCGACAGGGTTCCATTTACGGATTTGGCCTTCTCCTAATGGTGCTGGCTTTATGCTTTGTACAAACCTTTGTATAAAAAAGATCGGAAAAGCGGCAGAAATTGCAGCTAAATAGAATGGCAAGTTAATACTATACATTAATAACCAAGTACCAATTGGTGGGCCAACGGTCCAGCCTATATTAATAAAGGTATAGTTTAAGGAAAATATTTTTGCTTTTAATGCAACGGTGAGGGTATCTGCGAAATACGCTTTTAGTACCGTAGAGAATACGGAATAAGAGCAGTTTATTAGTGAAAAGAAAATAATAACTAAAATTGCATTATTAACGATAGGGATTGCAATAAACCCAAAAATAAAGGCGATAACAGCAAATAACATACAGCGTTTTTTGTCTACGCGGTCAGCTAGCATGCCAAAACCCATACTAAATAAAACACCGACTACCATAGCCATTGACATTGCAACACCGACAATATCAATAGCCATTTTATATTCACGGGTCAGGTAAATAGCCATGAAGGGCAATGTCGCGCCGCGCCCAATAGTTAAGAGCAGTGACGATGCAAGTAATGCACTGTTTGATATATTGAATTTAGATAACATGACACACGACCTAACTCATTAATTGTTGTTATAGATTTGTTTCAGACGTTTTGTAAGCTATAAAATACCTAAATTTACTGCGGTGAGATATGGTGATTAATGCTCAAAATTGAAAACAATATTTTGCTAATGCTAATGTACCATTCTCAATTAAAAATCTGGTAATATGAAATGCAACCTTGATAATTAAATGTTATATGCTGTTGTAATAACCAAGAAATTAAAGTGAATTATAAGGCGAAGGATTCTTGATGTTAAAACAGAAAAAGGTGCAATTTTGCACCTATTAGACTTGCCGCCAAACCTATTATGCTTGGCGGCAAGTCTAATAGGTTTTGAAAATAAACGAGGAAAATCAAATTATTGATTTTCGGCTGATAACACAAAGCGGGAAAAACCACGCTTTTATCCCGCTTTGTCAATAACCTCAAAGGTGCAAATTTGCACCTTTTCGAAAGAAGTAAACATTATAAAGCGGCAGTATATACTCGGCGGCTAATATCTAAATTAATATCTTGGTGCTCACCTAATTTCACCATACCATGTGCAGCCAAGCTATTGACTAAGGGCTCAATAACATCTTGATTCAGTTGGTAGTCACTAAAACGAGTACCCACATGCATTTTTTCAAAGAACTCTCGAGTTAACTCAATGGATTTGAGGGCTTTCTCTTGTTCTGTACCTGACGTAATTCCCCAAACTCGTTCGGCATATTGCACTAATTTGGCCTGTTTTTGGGCTAATTTTTCTGTCAGCATGGATGGTAGAACAATCGCGAGTGTTTGCGCATGATCCAAACCATACAGCACAGTAATTTCGTGACCTAACATATGTGTAGACCAGTCTTGTGGAACACCAACACCGATTAAACCATTTAAAGCTAATGTGGCTGTCCACATTAAATTAGCCCGAATATCATAATCTTTCGGAGTCTCAAGAGCTTTAGGTCCAATTTCGATTAATGTCTTCAATAAACCTTCTGCAAATGCATCTTGTACATAGGCATTTACTGGATAAGTTAAATATTGTTCAATCACATGAACAAAAGCGTCAACGACACCATTACTGATTTGACGGGCCGGTAAAGTATAGGTTTTGACTGGATCAAGAATAGAGAACTGAGGAAATACGTGGTCACTCATAAATGCAAGTTTAGAATGTAGTTCTTCACGAGTAATCACAGAACCTTTGTTCATTTCAGAACCTGTAGCAGGTAATGTTAGTACAGTTCCAAACGGTAGCGCAGTATTTATGGTAGTGCCTCTATTGGTGACCACTTCCCACTTATCACCTGGATAATTTACCGCAGCCGCGACAAATTTAACGCCATCAATGACCGAACCGCCACCAACAGCCAGTAAGTAGTCAAAACCTTCTTTTTCAATTTTATCGACCGCTTTTATCAAGGTTTCATAACGCGGATTGGCCTCAATTCCACCAAAATGATCGAATGTTCGAGATCCCAGAGCCTGCTCAACTTCACCTAATGTTCCCGTTTTTTTCGCACTTTCACCACCAAAAAGAATGAGAACTTTTGCCGTTTTCGGAATTAATCTATCAAGCTCAATGATTTTACCTTCGCCAAAGATAATACGAGTTGGGTTATAAAATTCAAAATTATTCATAGATAAACCTTAGTTTGTATGGAGGGTGAGCGGTACTAAAATATCACGTATATAAACTAATATGATTGATATAAGACTAACAGATTAATATTATAGATTAAAACTATATGATTATTTATCATAAATATGCGTTATATATCACTCGTCACATTTACTTATAATGAAATTATTGCATATTAAATGAGTAGCTAATTATTAAAATGAATATGAGTGTATGGGGTATGATAGCTGGGGATATTATCCTGTTAACTTATTGAATTTATAATGATGAATTGTTTTTTACTCATTACTTAGCCCAAGTCATCTTTATGGACAAAAGGTTACTGTAAAATAAAATGTAACTTAGTGATAGAATTAAAGTATTAAGTCTGTGAATGTGGTTTTTTTCATTATTATGTTGGTTATTTTTGCAACGATGAGAATAAAAGAGCGATGAGACGTTTTATTAGTTTAGAGCTGCCGCCTGAGCCCCTAATTAATGGCCAGTGCGTAAGAAAACGCCTGAAAAATAGCATCTGTGATAATTGTGCCAGGAGTTGTCCTGTGGATGCGGTATCGTTTAGCCCTATGAATGCAGAAATCAATAATGAATTGTGTTTTCAATGTGGTAATTGTTTATTTGCTTGCCCTGTTGATGCGATTGAAAATATCAAACCTCACGAACGTAGCTATCAAGGGGAGTTTCTGATAGTAAAACATGACGAACCCATTGCGAATGCGGACGAATTGATTGTTTGGCACCGGCAGTATGGTATTCGTGGAATGCAAATTGCTGAACCATGGGTTGATAAGTGGTTGCCAACGATTGCAGCATTAAATTTAAAACTCAAAACGTTACAAGAACCTGTTTGGCAATTGCGAATTGTTCAGCCGGAACAAGTCGATAGTGGCCGTCGGATGATGCTATTTCGTCAAAAATTGGATTCGAAGCCTTTGGATAAGGGGCAGGTGAAAACTGGGTTAAATGCGAGAAAGCAATTTTACCCTGAAGATAGTTGGTTTAAGGTTGAGTTAGATACGGAAAAATGCATTCTGTGCGGTGCTTGTGCCAAAATGTGTGATGAGCATGCGATTGAAATTGAGAATAACCAATTTCTGATTGATGAAAAACGCTGTACAGGTTGCATGAGTTGCCAAGTCGTTTGTTTCCCTAAATCCATTCATGTACAAACATATACAGCCAAAAATAACGTGCCAAAAATTTTCCATTATTATGATGCGCAGTGCCATACTTGCCACTTACCATTTTCTTCTTGGGAAAAAGACACTCATATTTGCCCAATTTGTGCGCAACATAAGAAACAAGGGTGGTTATAATGGTAACTAAGGCCCATTTTCAGAGCCTTAGTACGCGAATTTATTAATTTAAATGATTAATTATCAGTTTAGCGATTTGTGGATTAATCATTGGTGGTGTTTCATGCCCCATACCTTCAATCACTTCCAGTTTTGCATTCGGAATATTGTTAGCAATATCTTGCCCTGCGGCTAATGGGAAGAGCGGGTCGATAGAACCATGAATAACTAATGTGGGTACATTAATGTGCTGTATATAAGAACGCAAATCTCCGGAGACGGCAACAGCCACAATTTGGCGTTTAGTGCCTTCTGGTGAATGGTTGCGTGCAAGTGATTGCAGTATATATTCACGGTAATAATTTTCATCAAATGGGCCGAACGTTGAGCTTATCCGACGATAAAATGCGAGTTGTCCTGACAAATATCCCTCTAAATCCTCTTTGGGATTAGCACTTGGGCTCATTAGCATTTGCATAACATCGGGAGCACTTTGTGGCAGAGTCGGGTTCCCAGTCGATGACATGATTGCACAAAGAGATAATGTACGTTCAGGAAATTTCGCTGCCACTATTTGGGCTATCATCCCTCCCATGGAACGACCGATAAAGTGGGCTTTATCAATAGATAACGTATCTAAGAGCTGGATAATATCTTCAGCCATATCGAATAAAGTATAAGGAACAGCAAAAGGCTCACCTTGTTGCATTTTTTCAATCAATACCCCTAAATCAATAGGTGGGAACTCATTGATATGATGAGATAAACCCGCATCTCGGTTATCTATACGTAACAGGTAAAAACCGGCATCTGCAATTTCCTGACAAAAGTCTGACGTCCAACTAATGTTATGGCCACCTAAGCCAGGAATGAGGACTATAGTAGGGTTATTTGGTGAACCAAATGAATCATAAAAAAGTGGAACTGAATTGGTTTTGGTCATTTTTCTTCCGGTATCTTCATTAATAGTACTATTTATATGCCGTAGTTTCGTTGCAATTACGAGCCATAAAAAATGGCAATGATTACCTATGATATAAACGAAGTTTATCATGGTAATCATTTTATTGATGAAGAATGTCAGATTAATGTGTTTTAAATTGATAAATAGCGAGTGCCAGCAACGCTATTGTGAGTAATAAAATTGCGATGATGAGATTAGTAGATAACCCATATAAGAAGACAACCATGCTGCCTAAAGCAGAACCCAAAGCAATACCCGCATTAAAAAAAGCAATATACAGAGAACCCGTAATTTCAATATGTTGAAGACTGTGCGTAATCATCCATGTCATCAATGTGACGGAGACTCCACCATAAGCCATTCCCCAAGCGATAATAGTTAGGCCGCCAATTAATGTTGTCAGGGGTAAAATAGCAAGCAAAAATAAGCAAGCAATAATGATTGTTATAATGATAAACAAGGATAAATTAAGCTTTTTCCCCGCCGTTAAGCCAAAGATAAAATTCCCCAAAATGCCCGCGATACCATAAAAAAATAGCATAATGCTAAGTTGTTCACCTGTTGCATGAATATTAGCGACTAATAGCGGTCTAATATAGGTAAACACCATGAAATGCCCTGATACCAAAAGTAAGGTAATGGTTAACCCAAGTAATATTGTTGGGCGTTTTAATTGTGCAATAAAAGCGTTAGCAGAAGGTGGTGTGACCGTCGGTAAAGAGGGTAAAAGTACTACCATTAACAATAATAAAATAAATGATAAGGCGCTCATTAAGAAAAATGCGCTGCGCCAATCCCACCATTCACCCATAAAAACGCCTAATGGAATCCCCACTACCGAGGCAGCAGCCACTCCACCAAAAATCATTGATGTTGCTAAATTAACATGTGCTGATGCCACTAAACGCGGTGCTATTCCACCTGCGATCGCCCATATAATGCCAATACACAAACCAATAAATAAGCGGCTAATTAATAGCAATGTAAAATGAGACGTGATTGCCGCAAGCAAGTTACATACAACGAGCAGTAGCGCACCCAAAATCAGCAATTTTTTACGATCAATTTGTTCGGTAAATAAAATGACCAATGGTGAGCAAATTGCGGCCACAACAGCGGGCAAAGCCATAAGTAACCCGCTCAAACCGATAGAAATAGAAAATTGATTGGCAATAGGGGTTAATAGGCCGACGGGTAACATTTCGGTGGTCACAACGATAAATGTGGCGAGAGTTAAGGTCAGTATTGCCCCCCATGAACGAAGCGTACTGATGCTATTTGAATGTTTAATGCATTGTGAAGACATAATCTACCTAACTAAAAATAAACTTGTTGAAATAGCATATAGGGGACATGATAGGAGATAAATATATCAAATGTGGCAATATTGGGGATAAAACGTGTCTAATTCAGCGTCTCTAGTGATGGATAACTTACTTGATTTAAAAGTCTTTGTGGATGTTGTTGAAACACTGAGTTTTACGAAATCAGCCGAACGGCTAGCGCTATCACGTTCAGCGATTGGGAAATGTATTGGACGACTAGAACATCGTCTACAAACTCGCTTATTACATCGAACGACACGAAGTATTCATTTAAGTGATGAAGGTCAAGTGGTGTATGAATCTGCCATTAACATATTGCAAGAGATTGAAAGAGTTGAAAATACATTAAGCCAAGGCCAGCAACAACCAAAAGGGTTATTAAGGATAACGGTACCTGTGGTATTTGGAAAACGTTTCATTTTACCTCTCGTTGAACGTTATCTAGCACAATGGGAACAGGTTGAGGTGGATGTAGATTTTAATGATGACTATTGTGATATTGTGCGCGATGGCTTTGATATTGCGATCCGTATTGGCGGAATGGATGATAACCGTTTAGTCCGTAAAGTCTTAGCCCCACATCGGTTAATCACGTGCGCATCTCCTGAATATCTCCGGCAGCGAGGTGAGCCAGTAAACCCGCAAGCATTACAGTGTCACAGTATGTTGGTGTTTAGGCACCGAGGGTATAATGTGTCATGGAAGTATAAAATTAATGGGCATTTGCAAAATTATCCAGCTCAAGGGCGTTTAGTATTAAATGACACCGAGGCTATTCTCGCCGCAGCTATAGAAGGACAGGGGGTGTGCCAGTTAGGCGCATTTTTGGTAAGTGAAGAAATCAAAAAAGGCCGATTAGTGCCAGTGCTAACCGAGTTTTCCCTGCCTGAGTCACCTATTTGTGCATTATACCCGACAAAACGTTATTTACCCCCTAAAGTTCGTGAGTTTTTAGCGCTAATTGATAAGTATTGGCAAGGGCGGGCGATTTGGGAGTGATTATTACGCTAAATAAGTCTGTTTTCAGTCAATTCCGTAGAGCAATTAAAAATCATTGAGATATGATAAATAGTAAGCAAATTGTTTGCTTGAGTAGAATTATTATTAATATATTTTTAGGTTTTATATGATTTACTTTATTTCAGATACCCATTTTTGCCATTCAAATATTATTAACTTATGTGACCGACCGTTCAAGAGTACCAGTCACATGAATGATACGTTGATTCATAACTGGAATGCGTATGTTACTGAGCATGATGAGATCTACATACTCGGTGATTTTTTATACAAAGGGAATGGCGCGGATGCGAATAAAATATTACGTCGCCTAGCAGGAAAAAAATATTTGATTCGCGGTAATCATGATAAATTTTTAGACGACCCTGAATTCGACCAATCGTTGTTTGAATGGGTTAAAAGTTATTACGAGTTGGAATATCAAAAACAAAAATTAGTGTTATTCCATTACCCAATATTAGAATGGCAAGGCTTCTTCCGTGATGCGATTCATTTATATGGCCATGTTCATAATTCAGGGAAAGACCCAGAGCAGTTTAAGCGCTTAGCGGTGTTAGGGCCCCGAGCGATTAATGTCGGCGTGGATGTAAATGATTTTTTCCCTATCAGCATTAAACAGATATTAAAAAAAGCCAATCGTTAACTTTCTTTTTTTGCATACAAATAAACTGAGGCTCTTGAGATCCCTAAGTGCTGAGCCACCGTTTCCATGGATTTTTTGATATCTAACAGGCCTTCATTGCGTAGCACTTCAATTAAGTTTTTTCTTTCGTCTGCTTTCAATGTCCGTGGTGTCGCAGCTAAGGTGGCTGCATATTGGTCAATACGCATGCGAATGGCTTCTGCACCGTTAGGCTCAATATGCTCTTTTATTGGGCTATTACCTACGTCAATAAATTGCGATAACATACTTTGCATACTTCTAAATAATGTCATATCCAGATTTAAGCACAATGCTGCAATGTATTGCCCTGATTCATCTTTAATACCAATCGAAGTGCTTTTTACTGGGCGTCCATCAGAAAATTGGTTGGCGTAATTGGCAATAATGTTCGGAAAATCTGCAGATTCAATTCTTGCATGGCCGAGTTCGGTAGTTGGCTCACCAACTTGGCGACCAGATAAGTTATTATGAATAGAAAGGATCGAGTGTTCCGGATTTTTAAGGTCGTGTACCACCACTTCACAAAAAGGGGCAAATGTTTCACTAAGACCTTGCGCAATAATTTCAACTTGAGCCAGTACTGAATTATCTTTTTGATCTGACATGCTGTTTCCCTTCATCCATCAAGTACTAATCCCTAATTTTAACCTATTTTTAGTATTGCTAACAGATGAAGGGCGGTGATCACTGTGAAACTAATTCTTTATAAAACTAGTTACTTATGAAATTAATTGTGCAAAGTGCTGAATATCAACATTACCACCGCTGACAATGATCCCCACGCGCTTACCTTGGAACTGTTCTTTGTGGGCAAGGGCAGCAGCATAGGACAAGCAACCTGTCGGCTCAACGATAATTTTCATGCGTTCAGCATAAAATTTCATGCGATCAATAAGTTGTTCATCGGTTACAGTGAAAATATCATCAACCTTGTTTTTGATAACAGCAAAGGTGTAGTTACCTAAATGTTGGGTTTGTGCACCGTCTGCGATAGTTTTTGGCGTATCAATGTGCACAATTTCTCCTCGACGAAATGATTGTTGCGCATCATTGCCGGCTAAAGGCTCAACCCCATAAATATGGCAGTTAGGTGATAATTTTCTGGTGGCAATGGCACACCCTGAAAGTAGGCCTCCGCCACCTAAGCAAACGAATAGGGCATCCAATTCACCCACTTCGTCAATCAGTTCTTTGGCTGCGGTACCTTGGCCAGCGATGATATCAGGGTGGTCATAAGGAGGAATAATCGTTAACCCTTGTTGAGCAGCGAGTTGTTGACAAAGCACTTCTCTGTCTTCTTTATAGCGATCAAAGCGAATAACAGTGGCACCGTAACCTTGTGTAGCAGCCACTTTCACCGCCGGTGCGTCATTGGGCATAAGAATGGTGGCTGGAATGTGTAAAAGTTGCGCCGCTAAAGCGATACCTTGCGCATGGTTACCGGAAGAAAATGCAATAACGCCCGCTTTTTTCTGCTCGGGGCATAACAAACTCAATGCATTAAATGCTCCTCGAAATTTAAAAGCCCCCATACGCTGAAAGTTTTCACATTTAAAAAACAGTTCGCCCCCAAATTCTTTATTTGCGGTGGTTGATGTGATAACTGGGGTTTTATGTGCAAAACCCGCAATACGTTGTGCTGCTGCTTCTACATCTTGATAGGTCGGTAATATTAATTCTGACATGACATAACCCCAATGAATAATAAGTAATTAAGCAGACATCGCAACCGCTTCAATTTCTAATGCTGCACCAAAATGAAGTTCAGCAACGCCTGCGACAGCACGGGCTGGGCGGTGATCGCCTATCCACTTAGCATAAATCTGGTTAAACAACGGCCAATTTTCCATATTTGTTATATAAACTCGAACTTGAACCAAATGCGCTTTGCTACAATTAACGGCATCTAAGCATGCTTGTAAATTAGCAAGCACAAGTGTGGCTTGCTCTTGGAATGCTACGTCAGTCATCGCATTGCCAAACTTATCAACGGGTAATTGCCCTGAGATAAAAACCAATCCATTTGCAGTAACACAGTGTGAATAATGCCCTTTTGGAGCAATGAGTGTCGGTGCATTCACACATTCAATAAGTTGATTCATATCTACCTCACCATGCACAAAATACGTTAGTTAGATTTTTAGTCTAATATTAGACTTAACGTTTAGTCAACGTTTTTCTTCGCGAATAAATTTGATGTAAATAGCAATAAACTGTTATCAGAATTATCGTCAACATAATAAAAAGAAAAATAGAGGTATAAGGCAGTTAATTAAATAATTCATTGGGTAAAGGTTAATTATAAAGAGTAAACCTATAGCTATATCCCTATAGGCAGAATTTAAAATCGCAAGACAGGTTTAATGATATATCTTAATTAAAAATGATTAAGAATAATCAAATTGTGACGATATCATTAAAATGATAAGAAGTTGTTATATAAATACTTTTAGGGATATCAGATGGCAAAGTTCACATTTAATCTTCTTTCAATTTTTGGGAAAAAAGAATCACCCGTTGCAGAACAATATTTACAAGAAGCGCTTTTACCTTTGTCTGTCTTAGATGAAGAACTACCTAAAACCGTTTTAGAGTATGTATTAAATGGAAAATCGCCAGAAGTATTGGTTCAATTAAGCCAATTGGATACCGAAAAAGCGGTTATTTTGCTCGATAAACCCGGCACTGTAGATTGGTGGTGGGGAGGGAATAGCTTTAATTCGAGCCAATATAATAAATTAATTCGCCAAGGGGCAAATGCAAGACATAAACTATATTCGAAAGTGGGCGATGGGATTACTTCATCACAAATTGCCCGTTTTGCTAAAGTTTTAGCGGCGGCATGCCAAGATATTAACATCAAAGTATTAACGCCTGAATTACCGTCGTGGGTAAATTATTTAATGGGTGATGCCTTTGCAAAAACCTATGATAATTCGCGGGATACTAAGTTAGAACACCGTAAACATTGGCATTTTGACCTACTAACGGAAATCATCGAACAAGAGACAGATAAACCAGCTAACACTATTTTATATATCATTTTCGATCGCCATCATTTATCTGATTACCATTATGATAACTTAAATCGGTTATTTGCCATTCCAGGATTCAAAGCATATTTAATTGCAGAACAAGCGTTTATTAAGCAGACGTTAGTGAATAATTTATCTGCTGCAGGGCAAATACAGTTAATCAATACACTGAAGAAAGACGTTGAGCTTTATACGCTTTTTGCTGATGTATTAGTTTCTTTTGCTACTAGTTCGTTAAAAACAGTGCGTGCAGCCGCGGAACCCACAATGGCAATTTTACCTGCACAATCGGTAACACAACATTTAACACAAATTTTAACAGGAGGTACGCCAAAACAGCGTACCCAAGCTGCGGATTTGTTTGCCCGTATAGGCGAACACAGAGAGATATTAGCAGCGGCATTGACAACTGAAACCAATAAAACCGTACTGAAAAGTATTGAAAGTGCAATTTCGAGATTCTCAGTAATGGATACTGCCAGCCAAGTTGAAGAGGCTGAGTTGCCTGAGTTCGTTGAATTAGAAGATACACCGCTGCCTGAAAGTGCAAAAGATATTTTAATTAATAATTTCAATGAAATGCTACAAAAGGCAAAGGAAAATGCAGAGAGTGAAATTGAAGAAAACAAAAAACAGAAGCACAGCTATAATTGGGCACAACGACATTATAAAGAATTCCAAAAACTCAATACACAAGCCTGCTGTAAGGTGATTGATAAGCTGAATTCAGGTAAGGAAATTATTACTGACCATGAATATAGCGTGGTGAAATTTAAAGAACGTATTACTAACTTGCCCGAATATACCTTATTCCATGCATTACGTCTTATCAGCCATAACCGAACAAATGAAGAACATTTATCCCATTATCATCTTACACGGGAAGTTCCACCGCGGATTCTCGGGCAAATTGAATTGCGCCAGCTAGAAAAAACGTTAACACAATGCCATTTTAAAAATGCAACACGGTTGATTGCAGACCTTTGTTTACGCTCATATGCCAATGGATTAGCTATTTTTAACCAGCCAGCACAAGTTTGGCCGTTTTTCATTCAATATCCAGATTTTATTGCAGAAGCATTAGGTTTAATTCCTCAACAAGAAACGCAGCGTTATTATCAAGAATATGATGCGGCGAGTGGAATTGATGTCCTTGCAATGTTACCGACCATTCCAGCGCGTTTTATTCCACGTATTATGGAATTGGCCCTTGGGGAAAATAAAACCCACCGCCTGAGTGCACAAAAATTACTAGAGACATTACCGAATATTCACCTTAACGCGGCAGAAGGGTTAGATTCAGGCAAACAAGAAATTCGTGTCACCGCCATTGAATGGTTGGCTCGTTTGAAAAACCCAGAGTCATTAAAACCACTCTATGCCTTATTAAAGAAAGAAAAACGGGAAGTTGTACGGGCGGCCTTGTTAACTGCACTGGAACAATTTGGG
Source organism: Providencia sp. PROV130 (assembly GCF_028482225.1). Lineage (NCBI taxonomy): Bacteria > Pseudomonadati > Pseudomonadota > Gammaproteobacteria > Enterobacterales > Morganellaceae > Providencia > Providencia sp. PROV130. The sequence goes on from NZ_JAMPQC010000010.1 coordinate 236,372, forward strand.
GAGGATATTTCCGGCTATCTTGCGCCTAAAGTGTTATTAGCTGAAGCGCAAAAAGGGCTAAAAGCGAAAGCGCCTGCCAGTATGTCATGGTTTAATCTCGATTCTCTGCCAGCATTAACCTGGCAAAATAATAAACCAGTAGAAGCAGATATTATTCGCTGGTGGGTGATTCTGGCCGTTAAATTAAAAATGCCAGCGGGTAATGGGTTACTTCAACGTTATATTGGTTTACTTTCGATAGATAGCCAAAAGAAATTAGGCAGTTTTATTTTAAATAGTTTTATCGGACAAGATATTGCTGGGCCGTCATTAGAAATGGCAATGGCAGAAGCAGAACGTGATGCACCAAAACGCTTAGCTAATTATCAAGATTGGGTGAAACGCTGGCCTGAATATTATAGTCAGTATGAAAACTATACTTTAGAACAGACGTTTAATGAGATAAAAAATGAAGTTCTGCGCCGCTATTTAGGTTCCGCCATTAGTGATAAAGGGATGTTAGCGCTGATTTGTGGTATTGAAGGGCACCTTGCCGTAACCACATTGCGCAACTATATGCGTGATCATTACCAACGTCGCGCACAAATTGAAGCCATGATTGATGCAGTGGCGACAAGTAATGACCCTCTCATCATTCAATTACTGTTGTCTCTTTCTCGCCGTTATCGTACCGCGTCAGTTCAAGAAAAAGCGCGCGGACTTGTTGCTCAAATTGCTGAACGTAATGGTTGGAGCGCGGATGAACTTGCAGACAGAACAATACCGACTGCCGGAATGGATGAAACAGGTATTTTGGCACTTGAATACGGTGACCGTACGTTTACTGCGAAGCTGGACGCACAGCAAAAATTAGTTTTATTTAATCCCGAAGGCAAAGAAATCAAGGCATTACCAGCTGCACGTAAAACCGACAATGAAGAATTGGCTAAAGAATCTAAAAAGCTCTTCACTGCGAGTAAAAAAGAACTCAAGCAAGTCATTGAACTGCAAACGGCACGTTTATATGAAGCGATGTGTGCAGAGCGCCTTTGGACAACCGCAGATTGGCAGGAATATATCCAAGCGCACCCGGTGATGCGTGGCCTTATCGAAAAATTAGTTTGGATAGAAACGAAAGAGAACAATACCCTGAATGTATTTCGTCCATCGGATGATGGCAGTTTATTAAATTTAGATGATGACGAAGTGACGTTATCTGCTGACTCTTACATCAAATTAGCCCATGCTGCATTGGTCAGTGAAGATGAGCGAAAAGCGTGGATAACGCACTTTAAAGATTACAAAGTGAAATTTTTATTTTCACAAATGGAACATAAAATCCCTGATCTGGATCTGAAATTAACTGAAATTGAAGATCGTAAAGGGTGGTTAACCGACACCTACACCTTGCGTGGCGTCTTGACAAAAATGGGTTATCAACGCGGGCAAGCAGAAGACGGTGGGAGTTTTACCCATTATGCAAAACACTTCGCCAGTTTAGGTTTTTATGTCTATATCGAATTTAGTGGTAGCTATGTGCCAGAGGAAAATATTCCAGCTGTCTTATTTTCATTAAGCTTCGAAAAATCACAACAAAGCTCATGGAACCGCAGCTATATCGAGTTAAAAGATATCCCACCTATTTTATTAGCTGAAAGCTATGCGGATTATTTAAAAGTTGCGGATGTGTGTGCAGGTTTTGATCCTGAGTGGGAAAAGAAAACACCTTGGTAAGTGGGTTTAACGTAGGATTTTAGAATGACTAAAAGTAAAACAATAGAAGGGAATATTCTGCGTGAAAGCGCAGAAATTCGTTTTGCCGATGAATTGGCGCGTTTAACCGAAGCAGATAAACAGAACCCGAAACCACAAGGGTGGTTGCGCTCACCTCGTGCTGTTAGGCAATTTATCTTAGGTGATGAATCACTCAATATTTCTGCAAAATTTTTTGGTGATGATGCTTTAGTTGACCGTGCAATTGTGACGTTATTAGGTAAACAAGGGTTAATGTTAGTCGGGGAGCCTGGGACGGCAAAATCCATGTTATCGGAGTTATTAGCCGCTGCAATTAGTGGTGATTCAGGTTTAACCATTCAAGGAACCGCAGGTACAACTGAAGATCATATTAAATATTCATGGAATTATGCATTGCTACTCGCTGAAGGCCCAACAGAGAAAGCATTGGTTAGCTCGCCATTATACCAAGGTATGCAAGAAGGTAAAATTGTGCGTTTTGAAGAGATCACGCGCTGCCCTCCTGAAATTCAAGATGTACTGGTTAGTTTGATGTCAGAAAAGCAAATGATGATCCCTGAAATGAAAGACAATGCACGGATCAGCGCGAAGCAAGGGTTTAATTTAATTGGTACAGCAAACTTGCGTGATCGTGGCGTTCATGAAATGTCATCAGCGTTAAAACGTCGATTTAATTTTGAAACGGTACGGCCTATCCAAGATCCCGCATTTGAAATTGAGCTGATCAATAAGCAATTAACCGCAGAGTTAGCTGACCTCAATGGTCAAGTAACCATCCCAAGCAACGTGATCGAGCTGTTGGTCACCACGTTCCAAGAATTACGTTCAGGAAATACCAAAGATGGGGGCAATATTAAAACGCCAGACGCGGTGATGTCGACAGCTGAAGCCGTTAATATTGCTTATGCATGTGCACTTGAAGCCCATTACTTGGGTGATGGCACACTCAATGCAGGAGCAGTTGCACGCCAGCTTATTGGCGTGGTTTTAAAAGATAACGCAGACGATATCAAACGGATGCGTTATTACATTGATAATGTCGCGAGAGAAAGGGCGAAACATAGCCAAGAGTGGAAAGCCTTTTTTGATGCTTCGAGGGCATATTGGCAATAAAGTTTTATAACAAGGGTAGAGCTACTATGGTTCTACCAACCCTTCGTCATGATGACTGAATCAGTACAAGGCCATTCAAGACGAATAACCCTTAGGGAAATCAGCGGTGAGCTTCTGCTATCTATACCTTTACCAAAACGCATTGAAAATGCATTACACGACAGGCAACAACTTGAATCAGCCGGTATCTACTTTGCACCTATTCGGCATCATAGTCCTGCATGTGCATACAGCACGTTGTCGTTGATTGAACACATCGAACCTGACTATGTTTTAATCGAGGGGCCCGATAGTTTTAATGGGCTACTGGCGAGCTTATTACATCATGATACTCAGCCACCTGTCGCTATTATGGCACAAACAGAAGTAAAACCCGCACAGGTAGAAGATAAAAGTGACACTGTCACTCGCTCTGCATATTTTCCTTTCTGTGAATATTCCCCTGAATGGCAGGCGTTACAAATCGGTCAGCAACACCAAGCCCAGTTGCGTTTCATTGACTTACCATGGACAGCGCAAGTTAATGAAGACGAAGCCAATGATTTGCAATCTCAAAGTTTGCAGAAAGAGCGCTACTTAGCCCATAGCCTATTTATTAGCCAGCTTGCGAAGAAAAGTGGTTGCCGTGACCATGATGAATTATGGGAACAAATTTTTGAATTGCGGGCGATTGAACAACTCGCGGATTGGCAGACATTTTTCATGGATAGCTTTATTTGGTGTGGATTGGCACGACTTGATTATGAGCCCCAAGTCCTTGAGTCAGAAGGCTCCATTCAGCGTGAACACTATATGCAAGCACATATCCAGACTATTAAAGCCCAGCACCCACAAGCTAAAATTGTGGTGGTGACGGGAGGGTTCCATACACTTGCACTTATTGAAGGGTTAGAAGAGGCTCGTAATCAACAATTTAAGCTTTCTGCGGCACAGCAAAAAACGTTTATTCAACAACAAAAATTGGGCGAACAAGACAAAGCTTGGTTTATTCGCTATAGCTATGACAAACTCGATGCATTAAATGGCTATGCATCCGGCATGCCTTCTCCTGCATTTTACCAACAATCATGGTTGTCATTATTGCAGCAGCGCCAAGCACAGTTGACAGGCGATAGCCAGCCTACGCAGGCTTATCGAAACTGTTTAGGTGTTGCCTATCTTTCTAAAGTTGCGAATATCTTACGTGAAAAGCAATTTGAAGCGGCTCCTGGGTTTTTATCGGTTAAACTTGCTGCAGAGCAAAGCATTCGCCTTGCCGTCTTTCGTGGGCATGCAGGCCCTGGGCGTTATGACCTGTTGGATGGGTTACAAAGCGTTTTTATCAAAGGTAGCTTAGATGAAAGCCAAATTGAACTTTGGCAGGAAATAAAAACCTGTTTTTCCGGCTTTTTACTCGGAAAAATTCCCAAAGGGACCGCAACACCTCCGTTAGTCACTGAAACTTATGAAATAGCAAAAAGCTTTCGTTTCAAACTTGATGACACATTAACTAAGGTGAGCCGCTTAGATGTTTATCGTAACCAACAACATCGTGCGCGCAGCCGATTTCTGCATTTATTAGCATTTCTTGATATCCATTTTGCTAAGCTTCTGTCTGGGCCAAACTTTTTGTCTGGTAACCAAATGGATTTATTATTTGAAGAATGGCAATACGCGTGGACGCCCAATGTTGAAGGGGAATTGATTGCATTATCGGAAAAAGGAACGCAATTAAAAGCTATCGCGTTAGCCCGTTTGTTTGAAATGGAAAAAAACTTAGAACAACAAGGGATTAGTCGCTCTAGCCAAAGTGCAGTTGCACTCCTTATGCAAGCCGCATTAATTGGGTTACATCAACGGACGCCCGCATTATTTTCTTTGTTGGATGGTTATATTCAGCAGGATACAAAGTTTGAATCATTGATTGCTTGTGGCCATAAACTGGTTCATCTATGGCGTGGGCGCCAATTCTTTGATATTGAAGATGGTTTTGCTATTGAGGCGCGTTTAGATGCCTTATTACAACAAGCATTTTATTGTTTTGCACAAATTACACAAGGGGATGAACAGCAGCAAGAGCTGCATTTTTCAGCATTACTTTCTTGCCGTGAATTAATCACTTTTATGCCTGAAATTAATAAAAACCATGACTACACCAATGATTTTTATCAGGCATTAGACCGTTGTGAAGGTCAGTTAAACCAGACACCTCTTTTAAAAGGCGCAGTGGATGCTTTGCGTTACCTTGGGGCGAAAATTGATGAAACCGTCCTGACAGATGAAATTAGGCGCGCGTTCAGCACAGGCAGTGATCCTGAAATGGCAATTGGCTATTTTATCGGTGTGATGCGAACCGCACCAGAGTTAGTCTTACGAATACCATTATTAATTGATATGTTAAATCAGTTGCTTAGTGAATGGGATGAAGGGCGTTTTATTCAGGTGTTACCTGATTTACGGTTTGCGTTTAGCCAGTTAACGCCTAAACAAAATGCACAAATGGCACAATATGTGGCACAAGACTTGGCGATTGAGGCAAAAGAGCTCACATTGCACCAAACAGAATTTAATGAACAACAGATGATGGAAGTGATTCAACTCGAACAACAATTACAGAGCCAGCTGATTGAACTAGGGTTACAGGATTGGTTTGCTCGTGCTCAGGATGACAAATAATGAGTCAGAAAAATACGACATTAACCCCTGAACAACTTCAATTGGCTAAGCGCTGGCGCTTAGTACTCGGGCAATATGCTGATAACGCACTGGGCCAAGCCATCTTTAGTGCTGAAGAGTTGAAAATAGAATGTTCTTTGGATTTTTTATATCGCCGAGAATACCAACGTCGAGGTTTAAAACAAGAAGCTGGGCGCCACGGCTCCTTAGATGCTTCCCAATTAACGGCGGTTAACTGGTTAAATCAAGCACGTAAATTATTTCCTAATAGTACCTTTGAGCGGATGCAATCCCAAGCGTTAGAACGTTATGAGATCAGTAGCTTATTAAAGGATCCGCAGGCGCTCAATGCCATGGAACCGACAAAATCCCTCGCAAAAGCCTTGTTAAGCTTACGTGGAAAAATGAATGAAGAAACCCGTGATGCCGTTAAAAATATTATACGTAAAGTGGTTGATGATATTTTAAGTCAAATGCGTAACCAATTTCGTCACGCATTAACAGGGCGGCGTAACCGTTTTCAACGTTCACTGATCCCAAATAGTCGTAATTTTGATTGGCGAGGGACTATCGCTGCCAATTTGAAGAATTACGATAAGCAAAATCAACGGTTAGTCATCAAAACACCTCATTTTAATTCTCGTCAGCAACAGCATTTACCGTGGGATGTGATCTTGTGTGTGGACCAAAGCGGCTCGATGGCGAGCTCTATTATGTATGCCGCTGTGTGTGCGAGTATATTGGCAGCATTGCCGACAGTGCGTGTCTCTTTAGTGATTTTTGATACTCAAGTGGTAGATTTAAGCCATCTTGCGCATGATCCCGTTGAAGTGTTAATGACAGTGCAACTGGGCGGCGGAACAGATATCGCTAAAGCCATGCAATATTGCGAAAGCTTAATACGTAACCCAAAACGTACCGTGATTAGCTTAATTAGTGATTTTGAAGAGGGTGGCGCGCTGAATCATTTACTCAATTGCACACAGCGTTTGCATAGCCAACAAGTGAAATTATTAGGTTTAGCTGCGTTGGATGACGAGGCACTCCCTGTTTATGACCCTGAAATTGCCCAAAAACTCGCAGATAGAGGGATGCATGTTGCAGCATTAACACCGGAGCATTTTGCGCAATGGTTAGCAGAGGTCATGCAATGAGTTGGAAAAACAGTTACCTACAGTATGACGACGACGCGTTAGTCGTATTTGCGAATGTGGGGTTACTCAGGCGTGCACGCAAAGATGTTGAAAACCAAAAGGTTAATCCAACGGACTTAAACCTTGGGACATTCACGAGTGATGGGCAATGTGTCTCTTTAGATGCGCAAGGGATCCAAAAAGCCACTTGCGATTGCCCAGCAACGGGATGCTGTAAACACATTTTGGCAGCAGTTTTATGGGTTCAATCGAATACAGCCGCAGAAATGACTTTAGCAGAGCCGGTAGCTAGTGAAACGGTGTTGAGTGAATTATTAGCATTATTACCAGAAGACCTAATCAAACAAACATCGAAACCTGATGTTCGTTTAGCGTTGAAATTTATGCAGCAATGGCAAGATAAAGAACTGGTTTATGAAGCACAATCTAACCAGTTAAAAATTGGCCTACCAGAATATGATGAGCCAATTATTTATATGCGAGGTAGCGGTTTGCAGGGCATGATTTCATCAATACCTGAAAAACAAAAAAATGCAGTTCATCTCGCTATTATTGCAAAATTAATGCTTCAGCATGGCCAACAATGGCAATGGCCAGAGGAGATAAGCGTAGGTCAAACTCATCAACAAGAGCTTACCCAAGATGACAAAATAGTGATGGGTTCAGTTGAGCAATTCATTCAGGATATGTTACGACAAGGGCTATCGCATATTAGCCAAAGCAGTGCTAGCCAGTTGCAATTACTGAATATGTCAGCACGTGCGGAAGGGCTGCCTCGCTTAGCCAATTATATGAAACGCCTTAGCCAGCAAGTTAAGCGCCTAGCCGACAAACATTTTACGATGGATGAAGGGCAAGTTTTACGGTTAATTGCTGAAATATCTGCTTATATGTATCAATTATCAACAGCCAATGAACATCAGCTTATGGCACTCAAAGGGTTACAAAGACGGCAGTATACCGACCAACCCATAGAGTTTGATTTGCTGCCTATCGATGCGAATTGGTGGAAAACAGATAGCGGTGCGATCGGTGCTACATTGAGTTTTTGGGATCAACAAAATAAAAAAATTATTCAATGCACACAGGGGCGTGGAAATAGCCTTGACCCGACGTTTAACCGACAAAATGTTTGGCAAACCTTGGCGTTATGGAAACATACCGCAGTAAGTTTGATGAAAAGCCCCTTTAAATTGCATTTACCAAGGTTATCAGAGGAAGGGAAATTATCAGCTAGCGGTGAAAGCTATGCAGTTAGCTGCAAAGAAAAAGGATTAACAACTGATGATTATCTTAGCATCAAAGCTGAATTCGGTTATACCGACTGGCAATCCGCAGCTAACGAATTACCGACATTTATACAAGAGAATAGGTTTTCGCCCATTTTATTGCATATTACTGATTATGAGCCGCTCTATTGGGATGAAACCGAACAATGTGTATTGTGGACGGTGATTGATTCACAAAAAAACAGGGCGTTTTTACGGCTAAATTGGCAAGGAAGTGATGACCATAAAATTGAGGAATTGCGTTTTATTACAAAGCAGCAATGGCCAATTTGTGCTGTGACGGTGCAGGTGAGCCATTCACAAGAAGTGCTTCAATTAATCCCCAAAACATTATGGTTAAAAAAAGAACATGGTATTGAGCTGTTCTATTTAGATTTTGAAAGTACACCGCGTAAGAAACAACGTTCTGGTTTTTTTAATAAAATTATCGAATATATGGTGAAAAAACAGCAAAAAAACCAAGTTTTTGTACCTGAATTAACGTTGGCTAGTCAGCTTGTTCGGCCGCTACTTTCGGAATTAGAAACTCAAGCATGTACAGGAAGGCAGCGTTTATCTCAGACTCAACAAGATGAAATAGCGTATGTCGTTAGAACACTTGAAGATTTGGGGGCGCTTTGGTTGGCTAATCAGTTCAAACCTTTGGTGGCTTCCGGCGCTATACAACCCCAATTACTTTTACAATTAGTTTATTTATGTGACCATTTTGAACGGTTACAAATGCCATTACCTTTTCAATTTAGCCAATAACATGAGGGGAGGCATTCCCCCATGTTATGTTCAACACAACGTATTATTATTCATTAGATTCAAATGACGCTAAGAATGTCCGTAATAACTGGTTCAACGCATGTTGCTCTTGTTGAGACAATTTAGCGACGAGGCGAGCCTGGTTTTGTGTGTGTGCTTCAATAAGTTGGTTGATTAACGTTAACCCTTCGGGAGTTAATGAAACCAAAAAGCCGCGGCCGTCATCAGGGTTAGTATGGCGGCTGACTAACCCCGCTTTTTCCAATTGGTCTATTCGGTTGGTCATCGTCCCCGATGTGACCATCAACGTTGATAACATTTCTCCCGGGCTCAGTGTATAGGGAGCACCCGCACGCCGCAAAGTCGCAAGTACATCAAAGCTTGAACGGTTAAGGCCAAATTGAGCGAAGACCTTTTCCATTTCCCGAGTTAAGTGGAACGCGACATTACCTAGCCGGCCAATTAACCCCATTGGGTTAATATCGAGGTCAGGGCGCTCTCTTTCCCACTGTTGAGTGATTTTATCTATTCTATCCATAGGCAAATAATGGCGGTTATTTATCTTGACGTCAAGGTAAAATACACATATCTTGACGTCAAGATAAATTAAGAGAATAGAAATATGAATCGTATAACGGTTTTAGGGTTGACAGCATTAGCACCAATTGTGTGGGGAAGCACATACTTAGTGACAACAGAGATGTTACCCGCTGGGATACCATTAACATTGGCGGTATTACGCGCGTTACCTGCAGGATTACTATTGATACTTGTGTTACGAAAACTCCCCGAAGGCATTTGGTGGCTGCGGGTAGTGGTATTAGGTGTTTTAAACTTTTCTTTATTTTGGTGGCTATTGTTTATTGCTGCGTATCGTTTACCTGGTGGTGTCGCCGCAACGGTTGGCGCTGTACAGCCATTAATTGTGCTATTTTTAAGCCGCTGGCTGTTAAATAACCGTTTATCTGCGGTATCCATTATGGCATCAATAGCAGGGGTATTCGGGGTAGCTATATTGCTCTTAACACCGAATGCCGCCTTAGACCCTTTAGGTATTATTGCTGGGTTAGCAGGGGCATTTTCAATGGCTGCGGGGACGGTTTTGAGTCGCCGGTGGCAGCCACCAGTCAGTGCTTTAACCTTTACTTCATGGCAATTAACGGCGGGAGGATTAGTATTATTACCGTTTGCCATTATATTTGAGCCGGCTTTACCAACGTTAAGTTCACTAAATTTAATTGGTTTAGGGTATCTCACGCTTATTGGCGGTGCATTAACTTACGCCTTATGGTTCCGCGGACTTGCAATATTAGGCCCAAGTTCAGTGGCGTCGCTGGGTTTTTTAAGCCCCGTGAGTGCGGTGGTTTTGGGATGGTTTTATCTCAACCAACAGCTTAGTACCTTGCAATTTATCGGCATGGTTGTCATTTTACTCAGTGTGTGGGCGAGCCAGCGAGCGGAAACAAGAAAAATCACTCTAGATTATCAACGTTAAAGTCAACTCTGTAGGTTGCTCATTGAATGTGATGAGCAACTTTTTTTCCTGTGTTAACATTCATTAGAGCATTCACTCAGACTATTAAACTGTGGCTAATATGTTATTTCCTGATGAAGATAATACTGTACAAATTGCACCAGAGGCTTTTTTACTCAAAGGGTTTCTACTGGGGCAAACTGAGGCATTATTGCAGTCATTAAACAACATTATTGCAGCTAATCCCTTAAGGCATATGACGACACCAAATGGCTACTCAATGTCTGCCGCAATGACTAACTGCGGTGACTGGGGTTGGGTAACTGATGAAAAGGGATATCGCTATAGTCGGCGTGACCCTGTCACCAATGAGCCATGGCAACCGATACCAATTTCCTTTATTCAATTGGCCATTTCTGCAGCGAGCACGGCTGGCTTTGATCATTTTATCCCTGACGCTTGCTTGATTAACCGCTATGCCGTTGGCGCGGCGATGGCATTGCACCAAGACAAAGACGAAACTGATTTTACTCAGCCGATTGTCTCTTTTTCTTTAGGGTTACCCACAACATTTGATTTTGGTGGAGTAACACGAGATGCGCCAAAAGTTGCTATTTATATAGAGCATGGCGATGTTTTGGTATGGGGAGGCCAGTCACGATTAAATTACCATGGGGTGCGTCGAGTTAAATCAGGTGTACACCCGTTGTTAGGTCCGTATCGATATAACTTGACGTTTAGGCGCTCTCAACCCTGAATTCATCTTTTACAGTATGCCAATTTATCAATGAAATAGACTATGAATGACTTAATATTTAATTTCAGTAGCTTAAATAATATTAATCGTTAAATTTAGTATATGTATAGAAAAAATATAATTGAATAATGAATTGGAACCCCCTATAAATGATGGCTATGAATTAATATAACTAGTTATTGATAGGTAAGTGAATGTATAGCTTTTTAAATGATTATAACGAAATAGCTCATCCGGCAGTTATGCAAGTTCTAAATGATTTATCAGGGAAACGTTTCAAGGGTTATGGCACTGATGAGGTTTGTCGTCGCGTAGCAGATAAAATTAGATTAAGAATTGGCCAGCCTAATGCGGATATTCATTTTTTTAATGGTGGTACAATCACTAATCTAACTACGATTTCCCATGTTTTACGACCACACCAAGCGGTTATCACCGTAGACAGCGGGCATATTGCAGTCCATGAAACGGGAGCAATTGAAGCAACCGGCCATAAAGTTATTACTGTTGACTCACCATCAGGCAAATTAGCACCAGAACACATCATTAAGGTGCTGTCTGAGCATAAAGATGAACATACGGTCCAACCTAAGCTTGTTTATATTAGTAATTCAACTGAAATTGGTACCGTTTACCGTAAAGAAGAGTTAGTTGCGTTACGTGAGGTTTGTGATGCTCATAACTTACTGTTATTTATGGATGGTGCTCGCTTATCTTCAGGCTTAATGTCGAAATATAGTGATCTAACGATTGAAGATGTAGCGCAGTTAACTGATATTTTTTATATCGGTGGAACGAAAATTGGCGCATTAACCGGGGAGATCTTGGTGATTTTAAACCCAGCACTGCAATCTGATTTTCGTTTTAGTATTAAACAAAAAGGTGGGTTACAAGCAAAAGGTTGGTTGCTCGCTGCTCAATTTGAACCATTATTTAATGATGATTTGTATTTTAAATTGGGGCGTCATCTTAATGAGATGGCAGCACAATTAGCTTCATTTTTTGCTGAAAAGGGATGTCAGTTTCTTGCGCCCGTTGAATCAAACCAGGTTTTCGTTATTTTCCCAGATGCACTGGCGAATAAATTATTAGGGCATTATCAATTAAGTCAAATATGTAAACCGACACGAGAGACGACCTGTATTCGTTTTTGTACCTCGTGGTCAACAACTCAGCAAGATGTCGATAAATTAAAACAAACTTTCCAAACTCTAATTTAGATAATTCATTAACCCAATAAATATTTCCGATCTTTCGCCTATATTTATTGGGTTTTATTTATCATGATGGCAGTTTATTGATGATTTTACTGAGCAATTATATTGTTGGTACTGATTAAATATCCGTGCCAGCGAAAGGTAACGCAGAGCTAATCTTTCGAGAGTAATAGCCCTGATAACATTATATCTATGGCTTCGACACTTTTCTTTAGTCGCTGTTGACTATCACCTTGTGAGATCCAATAAGCGGCCTCAGCGAGTCCACCATTGATTAAAAAAGCCAATGCATGGGTATCAATATTTTTAATAACGCCATTTTGGGCTAGCTCATGAAGCAGGCGTTCAATTTGTTCAGTACACTGTAAGTTTGATTTAGCCAAAAAATCGCCTAAAACGGCTTTCGCATCCCGCAAAATAATTTGTTGATACTCCGGTTCTAATGCCATTTCTAAGTAGGCGTGACAACGCTGACAAAAACTGTTCCATAGGTCTTCTGTATGGAGAGTAATTGCTTGTAAACGGGCATTCATTTGTGAGTCAATTTGTTCTACAACGGCAGTAAATAAGCCTTGTTTATCACCAAAGTGGTGGTAAAGGGCGCCGCGTGTGAGATTAACGCTTGCTGCTATTTCATCCATTGAGGTTTCTGCATAACCAAGCCGGCTAAATTGCTCTCGTGCTGTAGTTAATAAATTTGCACGTGTTTCTGCCATTTGAGCTTGCGTTCTTCTTGCCATTAAAAGCCTCTTACATACATAGCGTATAATTATTTACATTCAATGTGTATGATTATATCATGATTATACATACATAAAGTATGTATAATTAAATTTCATTTTGGAGTTCATATGATAGGTCGCTATCAGCAGTTATTTCAGGCAAAAGAAAACCAACGCTTTGTGATAGCGGGGTTACTGGCGCGTTTATCGTTACCGATGATGGGGATCGGGATCATCACCTTGTTAGCACAACTAAAAGGAAGCTATACCTTAGCAGGGCTTGTTTCTGCAACTTTTGTCTTAACTTATGCGTTGCTATCCCCACAAGTTTCTCGCTTAGTGGATAAATATGGTCAATTTCGCGTCTTGCCGGTGGTGACCGTAATCAGTGTGCTAGGTGTGTTTATTATTATCCTTACCACATGGTTATCATTACCCGATATTGGCTTATTTATCGGAGCGTTATTAACGGGGGCGATGCCCAGTATGTCTGCTATGGTAAGGGCTAGGTGGACTGCGCTGTATAAAGATCAACCCATACTACAAACAGCCTATTCATTAGAAACCGTATTTGATGATGCCACTTTTATTGTTGGTCCTCCGTTATCTGTCGGGATCACTGTCGCTTTATTTCCTCAAGCAGGTTTACTGGTTGCGGCAATTTTATTAGCCGTGGGAATGGCTTTATTTATTTCACAGCGAAGCACAGAACCTAAAGTTGTGGCGCATGACTCTCTTGTACTGGCGAATAAATCAATTATTTCAATGATTGGGTTGCAGTTGTTGATTGTATTAATGATTGCTTTAGGTGTAATTGTTGGCAGTGTGGATATTTTAAGTGTCACGTTGGCTCAATTACAACAGCAACCAGCGATGGCCAGTTTAGTGTTATCGGCCTATGCGATCGGTTCATGTGCGATGGGTATCGTATTTGGCGGGTTAACCTTTAACACACCGTTATCACGCTTGCTATTCCTCAGTGGCTTAATGACGTTTCTTTCTATTGTGCCAATGTGGTGGGTTGTAGGCGTTTATTCTTTGTCTGCTGTGGTATTTATTTCAGGGTTATTCTTTGCTCCGACGATGATCATTGCAATGACATTAGTTGAGAGAATTGTTCCACAGAATAAATTAACAGAAGGAATGACATGGTTACTCGCAGGGTTAAATATTGGCGTTGCGATTGGTGCGATGCTAACGGGTAAAATGGTGGATACCTACGGTCCTTATGCAGGTTATGCCGTCGCAATCTCCGGTGGCGTTTTAGTTTTCATTTCAACATGGCTGAGCTACTTACGGGATAAAACACAACAAAAAATGGCAATTGAATGTGAAAATTACCATTAAAAACAACGAAAATATAAACCATGTAGTGATAAAATCATAAAAAATAATTTAATGAGGTAATTTCATGCATTCTCCAGTCTTTCGCACTGCCACACTTGATGATGTTGACGCCTGTTATACGATTGAAATCGAATCCTATGAAGGGGATGAAGCGGCAACAAAAGAAAAAATAGCAACACGGATTCAGCAATATCCAGACGGTTTTTTATGTATGGAATTAGCCGGGGAAGTCGTTGGTTTTATTAATTCGGGTTGTGCATGGGATGTTGTGATGTCGGATGAAAAGTTTAAAGAACTCATTGGGCATGATCCACAAGCACCAAATGTCGTTATTATGTCAGTGGTCGTACATCCCAAATATCAAGGTAAAGGCTATTCATCTTTACTGATGAAAAGGTTTATCAATGCCATGAAGGAAATGAATAAAAAAACGATTCATCTTATGTGCAAAGAACGCCATATTGACCTGTATAAGCATTTTGGCTACCAATATGTTAAACCGTCAGAATCTGACCATGGCGGAATGACGTGGCATGAAATGGTAATGAAACTGTAAACCTATTTTCTCAAGCTCGCTATTTTGAGGCAGTCTGAATGAGCTTGGGAGTTTTTCAATACGAAGTATCTAACGTGTAATTTTGTTGTCTGATATGATATCTCATCATAGATAATCACCATTTGGGAAGTAAGAATGATAATTTGGGTTGATGCGGATGCATGTCCAAAAGTAATTAAAGAAGTTTTATACCGAGCAGCAGATAGGGAAAAAGTGCAAATAACATTTGTTGCGAACCAGCGTTTAACGGTACCCCCATCACCTTTTTTAAAAACCTTGCAGGTACCTGCAGGATTTGATGTAGCGGATAATGAAATTGTATTACGAGCTCAAAAAGATGATTTAGTGATCACGGCAGATATCCCATTAGCCGCAGAAGTTATGGAAAAGGGTGCCAATGCATTGAATCCTCGTGGAGAACGCTATAGCGAAGCGACTATTCGTGAGCGCCTTAATATTCGTGACTTTATGGATACCATGAGAGCCAGTGGCATCCAAATGGGAGGGCCTGCAAGTCTAAACCAAAAAGACAGGCAACAATTTGCTAATGAGTTAGATAAATGGCTGTTGCAACGTAAGAAATCACTAACGTCATCATAAGCCAGCACATTTTTTGATTTAAGCTCAGAAAATGTGCATAGTAAAACAGAATTACAATCTATACCGTGTCTATAATGGTTAACCTTAAATTTTTGAAGAAGAATGATGGATCCATTACACAGTATTATCATCACACTTTTCTTATTTATACTGACCTTTTTTAATCCTGGAGCAAATTTGTTTATTGTGGTGCAAACCACATTGAGCTCCGGTAAAAAAGCAGGATTAACTTGTGGTTATGGTGTGGTGTTAGGCAATGCCATTTATTCGGGGCTTGGCTTATTTGGTCTTGTCACATTAATGGCTGAATTCGGCTCATTATTTTCACTGATTAAAATTCTTGGTGGCTTATATTTGCTTTATTACGCGCTAAGTGTATTTAATAACAAAACACAACTTAACCTATCCACCGAAAATACTACGGAACATTTCCCATCTGGTGTCTATTTTAGGCGAGGGCTAATTTCTGATTTATCAAACCCCCAAACCGTTTTATTTTTTATGAGTATTTTTTCAACGACCATTTCGCCATCAACACCATTATGGGCTAAGTTAGTCATTTGGCTGGGAATTGTTATTGCATCATTAATTTGGCGGGTTATTTTATGCCAAACATTCTCTTTAACTTCTGTTCGTAGAACCTATTCACGAGTTCATAAGGTGGTCGGTAAAGGTGTTGGGTTAATTCTAGGAGCGTTGGCAACAAGGTTGATTTACCAAGGGTTCAGCGAATTGGCTATGAAGAAATCACCGTTCTAGATTTACTGATTATGAAGAAGTCATTGCTATATAAAATAGCCTCAGACTTTACGATGAGGCTATTTGCAGTGGAATAAAATGAATTTATTGATGCGTTAACCAATGTTCAACTTCTTGATAATTACCGCGAAAAATGATGCGATGTTGTTTTTTACTTAATTGATAGCGATACATTGGGTCGTAATACTCATTCAACAATGGGATTAACCACGAAAAATGTGTCTGGGTATCTCCGGTTACTTTTTGGTCTGCTAAAGCACGCTCAAGTAAATGCGTCAATTCGATTGTCCGTTGTGATCCTAACCGTTTACGGATGGCAAACAGACCATGATGTAAATAGTCACTATATTCCTGCCAGCCACGCTCGAAACCAAAAGTCGCTAAAAAATCTTGCGTCATACGATCAAAATATTCATATTTTAAACGCTCAAGACGTAGTTCAAAAGGGTCATCAATAATAGCGATTGGCGCTTTTTCCATTTGTGTGCGTAGTTCAAGTGGCAGGCTATTCGCACCAATGGCACGCCCTTCATCTTCCAGTACCCAACGCTGACATTTTTGGGCTTTCTTCAATAGCGTAACTGCTAAATAATTTTCAAAAGTGGCTTGGGTGTGCTGTTGTTGTAATGTACGACCAAACGAAGAGCCACGATGATGTGCGAGACCTTCTAAATCAATTCCGTTCGCTAAATGATGTACGAGAGTGGTTTTACCATTACCAGTACAGCCACCCACTAAAATAATAGGAAGTTGAACCAATTCATTAACGGCATCAATTGCTGTTTGTCGTAATGCTTTGTAACCACCATTAATGAGAGGGTATTCAATACCGGCCTCTTTTAACCAAGATTGCACGATATGTGACCGCATGCCACCGCGTGCACAGCAGATATAGCCATTCGTATTTTGTTTACAAGCTGCTATCCACGCAGTGATCCGAGCCATTTTAAGGTCACCACTGACAAGCTGGTGGCCTAATTCAACAGCTTTAACCGAACCTTGTTGTTTATAGCATGTACCAACAGCTGCGCGTTCATCATCATTCATCAAAGGCAGGTTAATGGTATTCGGCATTGACCCTTGTTGAAATTCGATAGGCGCTCTGACATCGATAAGTGGTGTGCCAGTGGTTAATATTTGACGAATATTTTGCGAAGAAGTGGTTAATTCCATAATAACAGCGAGATTCTTTAAAGTTGCAATGGGTTTACTATACTCTTAATCCTATTGCTTGGCATTAATGTTAGGTTTAAAACGAGGGTTAGTATTTTATTGCGTAATAATGATATATTGTCGATAGGTATTTTAATATGAGTAAGGGGTAATACGATGAAGATGCTAACAATTCAAGAAATGACCGAAACTCAAAAAATCCAAGTGCGCACGAGACTCGCGCAAGAAAGGAAGAAACTAGGCCGTGAATTAACCAATTCTGAGCAGAGCAAGGTAAGAAAACAAATTATTACCGAAATATCTCAAGAAGTCGAAAAACAAGCTAAAAAACGACGGGCAGAAAAGAAAAAAGATAAATTAGTCCCCAGTGATACAACATACAGTTGGTCTTCACAAAATCACAAAAGAGGGTATCGTTAATTTTTAATCAGAGTGTTCTGCTAGTGATTTGCGTTAAGTAATTGTAATTTTATGCAATTCAAATCATTAAAAGACCTCTAAGATGAAAAAGATTGCGTTATTATTCTTGTTATTTAGTAGTTTTGCTGTCGCAAAATCCAATTATCATGGGAAACTATCCCGTAATGATTCTGTTGTTGTGCATGTTTGCGCTTTATCTCCTTTTTCTAATTTCTATGCAGAAGCTGCAATGTCCGAGCAAACAGCACGACACAAAACCTCTCGGCGTTGTGAATTAGGGCAAGGGCAAGGCAGTATTTTTTGTAAAGCTCAAGATGCGAAATGCAGTACCAGTAAATTATCGTTTGGTGATCAATATAGTGAAGAAAGCCTGGTTGTTTACGCTAAATCGTGGCAAAAGGGCGATTATATTGAAGTCTTTGACGACATTCCGTATCTCTCCCGTCACCATTTTGCAGATAAAATATCTTCTTATACAATTCCTGATGGTTGGACAGTACGGTTTTACGAAGGGGATAATTACACGGGCAAATATCATACAGAAATGGGTGGTTCACACAATACGCTGGGATATAGCCAAAAAACGCGCTCAATCAAAATTATGAAACGGCCATAAAGTAAAGGCCAGAGTGTCTGGCCCCGTACTTTCATTCCATAGTACGAATATGGGGGGCAGTTTAAACATATCGGAAATATTAGATACACAAACTTGTTAGCATCTATTTATCTGCAAAATCACATTAATTTTTTCTTTTGCTGGTGGCCTATTGTTCTCTTTTTTTATTGACGGCCAGATTAAAATTAACTTTCTTATTCTGATTACGGATATGTTCTTTAATTTCTTTTTCTAAAAATGGCAAATCACCGGTACAAATTTTATCTAACGTCAGGAGCCATAGGTGAACTGTATGAACACCTTCACGAGCAGATGAGTTATATCATTTCTGGCTCATTTATTTAGCCGCTTTTCTCTATTTACTGATTATGGTATTTCAACAGATAAAAGAAATATTCCAGAATATTCATTTGGGGGAATGTCTTTTGTTTTAATTAATTGACTAGAAACCTGAAATTGCTTTTGGGTAAATGCATCAACGCGCAGTGTGGTTTCAGGAGAGCCATCAATATTAATTTCTGATTCTAGACCATCTGCAATAAATATAAAATTATCGCCATCAAGCCCAGCAGTCGCTGTAATTTTTACATCGGTTGTTTCTGTACAGCTCACACGAAAATCAGCAGAGACCTTATCACCATTGAGTGAGCTATTCGATAATGTGCCATGATCTAAATAATCAGGTCCTTCGATATTACAACTAATATTGGTTGGGTCTAGCGGGGAACATAATATAATCGGATTATTCGCTGTTTGAGCTATTTGCATCTTTTGGCGATATAGAATCCCTAGGTTAAAACAAAAGCCGACCCCTGGCCTTCTTGGATAAAATTGCCAGCGACCTTGTATTTTTTTATTCAATAAATTGCCTTTTTCTAGCGCTCTGGCAACTTCACTAAAGGTGACGGGTTTTTCATCCCAAGTGCTTCTTTCGGTTAACCTAACTGAATGGGTATCGAAACTAACAATATGTGAGTTTCCTGCGCCATAGTTACCATCTGCATAGGTTCCCCATGAGCCAAGTTCAATATCGCAAGGGCAGGAACCGGAAGTTTGCATGGCCATCGGGCGGTTATCATGCTCTAAATCACCACGTAAAATATACCTAGCTTCGATCCAAGCACCATAATCAGCAACAAATTCACCTTGGGCAGCAAATTCGGCATGAGCGCCTTTTAACGATGAAATAAGTAATAAAAGGGTGAAAATAATTTTTTTCATAATATTATTGCCAAATGCGTTATTCATAATAAATATTAAAAGTTGTTGTAGCCGTGAAATCGCCAAGCTGAATACTCTTATTATTAATAGCCTCTTCCTCAGCTAAAATATAGGCTTTAAAGGCAATATCAGTAGGAAAATCATTTTTAGCATTCACCTGTAATGGGTAATGGGTATTTAATTGAATTTCACCATGCTCATTCATTAATTTAATACCATAACCCGCATTTCTGTTATCGCTATCAATTGCCACGGCACCTTTGATATTCGTATTTTCAATTCCTGTGAACGCCATCGAGTAGGAAAAATCTGGTAAAAATTCACAGTCAGAGAGTGTGATCACAAATGGTTGCATGACATCTCTTTTCTTATAGAGGTCTTTATCATTAACTTCATTAAAAGCTACAATTAAATCAGAATCGCTATTGATATTGCAGGGCGTGGCATTTCTGAGTACACCTGAAAAATTAACTTGATCGGCGAATGTAATATTGACCGATAAAAAGCACAGTAGAATAAAAATGTGTTTTTTCATTGATATACTACCGTTAATGTCGCATTTGCAGTAAACGCACCCGCATACACTCGTGCTGAACTTGAACTGCTTTTGACTAAGCTGGCTTTCAGATCTGGTGTATCGCTATCTGAGCGATAAGTATATGTAAAATCTGAGTTTAGTTTTAATGAGCTAGAACCTTGATAAAGTTGTAATGCGATATCATCCTGCTCATTAATTGCCAATAGATCTTTGTCAAAATCAGATGGTGCACCATCAAAGCTAAAAACAACATCAGTTCCAGATGAAATCCCATTGCATTCCCATTCAAAATCAATGTCTTGTATATAAGTTTTTCCATCTTTTGTTGGTACAAGAGCGACCACTAAATCATCCCCAAAATCAATATTAATAGGACGATTATTATTGATAACACAAGGTACACCTTCTATTAAACGGCCACTAAAATTGACGGGCACTGCCGATGCTGTATTTATTGTGATGATAAATAACGGTAATAAAAAATGTCTTATTTTCATAATAAAATATCCTAGTGGTATCCTACAGTAAGAGTTGCGGCCGTAGAAAACTCACCACCAACAGGCCGAATTCCATTTGCTAATGCTAATTCAGCAGTCAAAGCAGGTAAGTTTGAGTAATTATCTATGTAATAGCGGCTCCCAATCACCATAGGTTTATTATCAATGAATAATTTAATATTAAGCCCTGGCGTATCGGCGACATCAAGGCTATTTGCTGTTTCACCGTGAACACCGTCAAAAATGAGATATAGCTCATCGAAATTAGAATCACAATATAAGTCATAGTCAATGGCTTCTATGTATTTACCTGAATCTATTTGAGATATGACAATATCATCACCAAAATCTACAAAGATGGCTTCATTATCGTTTAAAACACAACCACCAGATAACACATTCACTTTTACCGTGACAAATTTGCCATCAGCCCATGTGAAGGCTGGTAAAAATAATAGTAAATAGAAGCATAGATATTTTATTATTTTAAGCATTAGGTTAATCCATCTTTGGTAAAGAGTATTATTTTACTGGTTGTACTTGGCACTGAGTTGGAGAACAATGAAAAGATAAATAAACTTGCCCACCATAGTCATTGATGTAATTAATAACAGGGGTTGTACCGAGTTGCTCTGCACTAATTGATAATTTTTTCTCTCCAAATGGCTCAACATCGGTTACTGTAAAATTAGCTAATTTCTCAGCAGACGGGCTCTTTTTAATGCTATTTAAAATAATGAAATAGGGTGTAGGATTTTTTGCATAAACACCATCACTTTTTTTAATCAAGACAAGCTTGTTCTGCCATGGTGAATTTCTCATTTCAGTTGAATCCATGACTAATGAAGCGGGGCGATAAAATAATTTGACGCGTGTTTGAAGTGCAATTTGTAATACATTACTTTTTTTACTTGCCGGTGGGATTTCTCGTAAATTAAAGAAGAATAAACTTTCTCTATCCTGAGGTAATTTCCCTATATCAGGTAAAGACTCAATTCGTAATTGACTAGTTTGCCCTGCATTTATACGCTGAATTGGTGGTAATATAGTAAAGTAAGATGTAAGTTTTTCACCGTTAGCATCTTGTAGCCACCCTTGGGCTAAATAAGGTAACTGAGGGTTTTTATTACTTACAGTTAATGACACGGAATTGTTATTCCCATCAAAAATAATTCTGGTTCTGTCCATTGAAATTGCAGAATACGCATGAGTTGCTACTAAGCTGGTTAATAAAAAAGTAGATATTTTTTTCATCATGATTGATTACCTTTTAATGAGTTTTATTAATTACAGGGTAATAATAATTTGTCATAAACATTGTGTTCTTCAATATTTTGTGGAAATTGAATAACACATTCAGAACCTTGCCATGAAACAGTCATTGTTTCTCCAGCACGAATACCTCCAATATAGGCCTCTCCTTGATCCCCGATAATACCTGTTACTTTTTCGTCTTTATTTTTAATGTCCGAGGCAAAAGGAGGATAACTGCCATCTTTTAGTCGTAATATCACCATTAATTTTAAACCATAAATAACATCAAAATTACGGTAACCAATCGCTCCCTCTGTTAATGTTGATTGTGTCACTGATTCTGCAACTTCAACGTTTTTTGGTAGTTGGTTAATATCGATAACTAAGTTACTTTTATAGTAACTATTTAAATCAGGTATAATTGCTGTCCCAAAACGATTTGAGCGTATATGGCTGCCGTTATATTTAATAGGAACGTCTTTAACACCGTTTGTATCAACAAGAATACGGGTTCCACCTAATGCAGTGATAGGGTGCAGACCAACTCCATAACCCGTTAATGTCACTCCACCTTGTAATGTAGATGAGACATTCATTGAGCTATTACTTATATAGTTAAAGCTAGAATTAAAATCAGTACTATTTCCTTTATGGGAGTAATAACCACTAAGTAGAGCACTATGTCTGTTGTTACCGACACTGAGTGATGCGTTATTTTTTGCATCAATTCGGGTATTTGCAGTTAGTTTATTTGTATTGTCATTCTTCCCGTTATAGGTTGAGTAGTTAATATTTGTCCCACTGGATAAAGGAACTGAAATACTCATGTAGGCACCATTATCATGGTAACTCTGCATTTTACTGCTAAAAACATTAATGGATATACCGACATTACTGAACATTTCTGTATCTGAGTACTTTGAAAATGTTAGGTTGTATCGATGGCTATTTGGTCTGTTCCAATAAGTTTGGTGGTTATAGCTTAAATTCATCGATGAACGCCAATCAGTAAAATTTTTACTCATCGAAGCGGTATACAAATTTTTATTAAATCCAGTATAAATAAACTCCTGATCATTATTATAATTAATGAAGTCAGTCATTGTCATGAACTCACGATCAAGGACTCGTTGTGTTGATAACATCAGCTGACTATTTTGTTCTTGAATGCTTTTAAAATAATCGATTTTAATCGATTTCCCTTTACGTGCTGATTCAGATTTTATTGATGTAATCGATTGACTCAAAGAGGTTGATATAGCGCCAAATTGAGAAAGGTCTCGACCAATACCGATAGAAAAGGAATTGTATTCATGGCTATTTATTGCTCCGCCAAAAAGAGACCAACCATTATTAACTCCCCAAGATATTTCGCTTTGTGCAAATAGGTCACCATCAATATGGTGTGCTAAATCTGTTGGTCTTCCGGCACTAATTTTATAACGAATAGCTCCAGGACGAGATAGAAAAGGGACGTTTGTCGCTTCAACTTCAAATTCAGAGATACGACCATCACTTTCTTCCACGGTGACCTGTAAAGTCCCTGAAATACCACTATTCAGATTTTGAATTCTAAATGGCCCTGCAGGGACTAAACTTTCATAAATAATACGCCCATCTTGACTGATTTTAACAATCGCATTTGTTTCAGCAAACCCCGTAACCTCTGGGGCATAAGAACGTAGATTAGGCGGAAGCATATTATCATCAGACCGCAATGCGACACCGGTATATTTAAAGCTATCAAACAAATCAGACTGTAGATAATCTTCACCAACAATCAGCTTTGCTTTTAAGCCTCTTACTGCGCGGTAGGCATAAATATTGTTCCATTTTAATTCTTTTACATCTTCGGCTTTGCTTGTTTGAATATGGTTATAGGTTCCTTGCCAATGACCACGAACTCGCCAGCTATGTAAATTAGCACCAATAACACCTAATCCTGAAAGATATATCGTATCGCTTGTATGATTGTTTCCAAGACTATGGTTATATTGTGACGTCAAACTGTAGTCTGAAATAATACCAGTGACGCCATCTTCCCATCGTGAGGCTGGCTCCCAATCAAAAGTTGAATATTCCTGATGCATTTTAGGAATATTAATTGTTAATGAGTTGTTTGACAGCTCCGGTTTTACAGTCATTCCTGATAAGCTAGCCATTACTAAGCAATTTAATTCATCGATTTTTTGCCATTTTAATGAATTTAATGCTGATTTATTTAGGTTGAACTTTTCAACAACATTAGGTGTTAAGCAAGCTTCTGACTTTTCATCGCCTAAGTTTACAATATGAATTTTTTCTTCGGGTAAATACGAGTTATTAATATAAATTTTAAAGGGATAAATTCCTGGAACAATATATAAATCACGGGAAAATACCGCTAGGTTGATATTTTGTCTATCTTCAGCATTTAAAATATTAACATTGAATTCAATGTCATCTTCATCTGCAAATGCGATGAAACTATATACTATAGTGAATGACAGAATTATTTTTTTCATAATAGCAGTGTAATTTTTTTCAAAAAGCACAGAAAATATCATGTTATTTTTCTTCATTGCTATGCCTTTATCTTATTAAGCTGAGGCAACGATTTATCATTACCTCAGCTTATTGCTATCGATAATTAACTTAATTATATGAAAGCACGAAATCAGTTACTGCTTGAAATTCTCCTGGTACAATTTCAACGGGGTCTTGTTGGCCTGTTGGCGTACCTAAACCTTTAACATATGCCGCAAACTGTAATGTATTTGTTTGCTCTTGTAATTGGTGACTAGATTTAGTTGTTTCATTTAAAACGATTGGTGAGTTATTGCTATCAACTATTTGAATACCAGCACCAGATGCAGTCCCTGTAATTGCTAATAGTGATTTTGGCTCATTTGTTGCCGCTGCACCGGTAAAGGTGACATTAACAGATTGCTCGGTTTCTAATGTACAATCAATTAATTTAATATCAAACATAACAGGTGAAGATTGCCCATCTGATTTACCATTATTACTTAATACTGAATCCGCAACTTGGCCCAAATCTACAGTTTGGTCTAATGATGCAGGGTCAATAGAGCAAGGGGCACTAATAATGCTACCAGTAAATGTAACTTTACCACTACCATGATTCACAGGAGCGGAGACAGCACTAAAGCTTATTACGCTTGTTAATGCAATGCTTATTACTGACTTCGTAAATGTCATAGAACATTCCTCTATTAAATAGAAACTAAATTTTGAATAAAATATTCAAATATCCCTTAATTCAAAAAGGGAGAAGGGAGTTAATAACCAATATTAAGCTAATTGGCATGCATAAATACTATATATACACCAATACTAAGTAAAGGCAATCAATCCTATCGAAATTGTGTTTTTTGATAGGTTTCTATTTTTTACTGGCTGAAATTCACTCCTTTAAATTATTAAACTCCTTTTAAATCAGATGGTTGGTTTTTTATAAATATATTTTTAATATTAAACCTTTTTAATAGTAGAAAGTACTTACTTTCATTTTGTTACAGTTTTAATATGAAATTTATATTTATTACTGCAATTTTGAGTAATGCAATTTCCAAATGCTCAAGCGATAAAGGTTATTATTTTGAAGAGCAGGGGAGTTAATACGCTAAGAATGGGTATTAAGTATAAGTGATTTTTTGAAGGTAATTAATTCATATTTCCGGTGCAGCTTTCATTCCTAAATATAAGACACTTCTTAATGATAGAGAAATCGAAGCCTATGATTATAACTTAATTTTCAATTAACTTGAAATTATAATAGGTATTATTACCTAATTACATGTGAACATCATCATAAATAACCAAAAAATTTATTACCGAAGAGCACGATCATGTATGTCTATTTTCCCATGGTAGCTAGAAAATGATTGTTATCCTATAAATAATTCCGTAGTATTATTAGTAGTTGTCACTATCCACATAGTGGGTATATTGTTTCCGATGTAAAGATGATTATGTGAATGATTATTACATCAATTATTTATGAGATCTTTACATGCTAAACTCATCTTTCTTTACTCGTTTTCGTAAACTGCCGAACCGTGCCTTGCATATTCTAGTCCCCTTTTTTTTATCACTAATTATGAGTGGGTTAGTTTCATTTATTAGTACATTGAAAAGTATAGGCTTTGAAAATCATCTCGTGCTTACTTGGTTAACGGCTTGGATGATTTCGTGGGCGGTGGCATTTCCTGCAGTTCTAGTTACGCTGCCATTGGCTCGGAAATTTTCATTGCTATTTGTTCGACTAGACTAATGAACGATGTATTATTGAAAATCCCAACAACTTAAATAAATATTGGTAAGAGTTATCGTGCCAGTTGAACGATAACTCCCTACTTTATCAGCATTTCGATAGTTTCATCTTGCGTTGGCTAGCGATTTCTTACTGCTTTATCGCTATCAGTGTTTTCAGTTGTATTTTTCATGCTTTATAGTCAACGACTAAATGGCAGGTGGTTTTATAAGGGATTAAGTCTGGATTTTTATTTTCTATCCAATCTATGATTAATTGTAATGCCCCTGGTGAGTAAGCTTTGCGCCCAGACCATAGAAAGTACCATTGATGTAATATTGGCCAATCACTCTCTAATTGATAGTTAAATTCAGGTGCACGAAGTAACCCATGACTCGCGTTCGGAAAAACAATGATATAGGCTTGATGATTAGTATCTAATGCGGATCTATAACGGCAGGCATTTAACTGTGCATCCACATTCATATCATCATTACCCCAAACAGCTAATATGCGGCCATTCATTTTAGTTAGAGAAGCGGATGAGTCACCCAATAATAATGCGACCACGAGTATAACGTTTCATTTTATTATCCTTACCGATTTATCTTTATATCATCATAACAAATGATATGGACCAACCTAATCCATGAATGCTATGAGTTAATACAACGGCTTTCAGTATCCAGCGGTGGTTGTTTAACTTCAACGTGACAAAAGTAGCGATGGCTGATAAATTATCTATTCATATAGTTATTCATTTATCTATTCACCAATCTATTCATCGAGTGATTAAATCATGACAAATAGACTTGATATGATTCGTCAATTATTACGTCGAGAGCCAGCAACTGCAAGGCAACTCGCTGATATAATGAATATTAGTCAGCCAACCATTTCTCGAGCGTTAACATCACTGGGTGAAGATATTGTTCGAATTGGTTCGGGCCCATCTATTCAATATGCATTGCGTGATACTTTTCGCGGGTTTGATACGGCACCTATTTATCGCATCAGCGAAGAGGGCACCATAAGGCCACTAGGGAAACTGATCCCAGTTTACCCCGGAGGATTTGTCATGGAGCAGGAAAATAATGTCTGTCTTTATAGTGATGGCCTGCCATGGTGGTTGTTTGACATGCGTCCACAGGGATACCTTGGGCGGGCGTATGCATCAACTTATTCGGCAGAGCTTGGTCTACCGGCTAACCCAGAACGCTGGTCAGATAGCGATATAATACGGGCTTTAATTACTCATGGTCATGATGCAGTAGGAAACTTATTAATTGGGGAACAGGCAAAAAAGCAATTTTTGAATATGCCTTCACCGACACCTGTTGATCGAGCTATAACCTATCCCTCGCTAGCATTGGCTGTCAGTTCTGGAGAAGCTCCAGGCTCATCAGCCGGTGGAGAGCAACCAAAATTTTGTACTTATACCGACCGTGGTCATGTACTCGTAAAATTTACGGCGCTGGACGATAACGCAATCAGCGAACGGTGGCGCGATTTATTGCAAGCTGAACATCTTGCGTTAAAAGTGCTTGGTGTAGAAACAGAAGTTTTTGATTTTGGTGGGCAGCGCTTTCTGGAAGTTCCTCGGTTTGACCGAGTAGGTTCACTGGGTCGCATAGGCCTTTTCTCTTTACAAGCGCTAGAAGCTGAGTTTGTTGGCAAAGCGATGAAACCTTGGCCTGTATTGGTTAATGACCTTGTCAAACAAGGGTATGTAGACGCCGATGCCGCCACTAGTACTGCGCGACTTTGGGCATTTGGCATGTTGATAGGAAATACTGATATGCACCATGGTAATTTATCATTTATTAGTAGCCATGGTCGTCCATATCAGCTTGCGCCAGCCTACGATATTTTGCCTATGGGGTTTGCGCCTAAATCGGGCGGTGAAATCGTAAACTCACTTCGAGTGGCAACATTACTTGATGGGATCAGTGGGGGTATTTGGCGAGAGGCGTTAGCACTAGCGGAAGAATTTTTCACTTTGGTAAATAACTGTGATCGGTTATCAAATAATTTTGGCCAATGTCTTACTACGTTACGTAACCACCTTGATGAGGCGAGGTCACGCATATCCCGTTTGGAGTGAGACTCGTTGGTATAATTATCTTTACTTTTAACGTCGCGAATTACACCATGGGTCATTAGAATATGCTCCCGTATTATCAATCGAATTGTTTTCTATCATATCCAAATAGAGTAACTCAACTTCAGTTCTTGCCCATGGCGTGCGACGAAGAAACTTTAAGCTAGATTTAATACTTGGATCTTTGTTAAAACAGTTTATTTTTATAATGCGTCCAAGTTGGCTCCAACCGTATCTATCAACCAATGCATTAACTTGCATTTCTAGTGTAACTCCATGTAAAGGGTCTTTCGATTTATATTCACTCATTACGGCATATCCGAAGCATAGGCAGGTTATTATTAAGCGCATATAAATAAGCTGAATACCAATCTAAGTCAATAGGGTGTTAACAATGACTGAACGAGTAAGGCCTATTTTGCTTTGATATTCTATTTAACATAATATGCATT
>NZ_JAMPQC010000011.1:0-8802 GCF_028482225.1 Providencia sp. PROV130
ATGCGAACCTAAGTGTGAAATGAAGAAATCCCGCGTTCTGGCTGGTTAATAATGTTGGTTCGTTTAACCTTTAATTGCTGTTCTTATCTCTTGATTTATTTCATCCAAAAGTGTCGCTAGTTTAAAATACTCAGAAATATTGCTGATTTTAGACAAAAGCAGATTGTTAGTTTCTTCAGTAAGTGAAGCTAGACGTTTTTGTTGATCTTCTTCAAGCATTAAAAATAATAACAACGAAGCTGTAAAAATAGTTCTATAATCCATTCGATTCTTAAACGAAAATGACAGTAAATTCTGTGCAAAGTATTCCGGTAATTGAAACGTAATTTCCTGCTCTTCACTTGAAAAGTGAGCGTGCTCTAATGATAAATTTGAAAAATTTTTATCACATAACGCCCCATTAAGAAACCTTGATAAATAATTGATATCCAGTGATTTATTCATCTTATTTCCTCGTGTGTTTTAAACTGTATTTAGTGCTGCTATAAGTATCTTTTGTCTTCGACCATCATACTATCTCACTGTTAAACGTTATGCTAAAAATGGCTTAACAGGAGGCGCAAGCGCAGTTTCTTGCTTCTCGACAAGTCCCCCCTAGTATCGGCGGATTGATGAACGGTTATCTTTAAAACTATCGAATGCCGCCTTACATGCCTAACGGCATAAAACGACTAAATCATACATCATGATTGCCACTATAACGTTTTCTCATTTTCCAGCCATAAAAAATCTGCCTCCTCGCAAAGCTGCGGTGGCAGACTTTTTATGACCAGAAACCTCAAATCACTTTAACTTGTAGTAATACAATTATGTCTGTTTTTGTATTTGATTCTGATTTTCCTGACAAAAATCCTTTAGGTAAAAAGCTAAATCCAGTTTCACCTTCTTCAATTTTATTTTCAGCTAAACCACCTAATACGATAATATCACCACTTTTTACAGTGACATCAGTCACTATATCCCGCTTAATTAAAGTTGGTGATTGATTGACACCCGTATCTGTTTTGACAAAATTTGATAGTTGTTGTTGGATTTTTAAATCAATAGCCTGGCTTTTTATTGTCGGTTGAATATCAAATATCACCCCACTAGAACGATATTCAACAGATTGAACTGGGCGACCGTCCTGATATGTCACACTCGATAAAATAGGTACATCAGACCCGACACTAAAATTTCCTCTAGAACCTGATTTAACCCTCAATGTAGGACTGCTGACTACATGGAAGCGTTGATCTGTTCGGAATAACTCAATCATCGCATCTAAATTACCAGTATTAATGGTAATGAAATTTTCATAATTTTGCTTTGTCCCGATATTAATCCCTAATTTGCCTGATAATAATTTTGCCAATAGATTGATACCACTTCCTTCTTTTTCAATATCTTGTACTTCAAAAACATAACCAGTAACAACAACTTCACGCGATGGTGTATCAACTGCACTCAAGACACTCTGAACGCGAGAGATTTCATCTTTTGTACCGTAAAACACCAGTTTATCTCCATTAGCTGCTACTTCACCTTCTGACTTTAAAAAGCCTTGTAAATAATCAACATCACGATGGATCGGATTATAAACAAAACTTTGCTTACTAATTTTAGGTTCTGGAGGTTTGACTTTAACTAAATAAACAACGCCTTTTTTCTCATAAATACGAATATTCATATTCTGAAAATAACGAATGATAAATTGATTAAAATCTTGTTTTTCAGTGGCATGAAAACTAATTAAACTAGCATCATTAGCTAAATTAGGGTCAAGCATGTAAGGTTTTTGTAGCACTTCATCATAAATCAAAGAAATTGCTTTTGGTAAGGGCACAGCTTCCAATTTGAAATCTACGTTTTTTGCCTGAGATTGAATAGAACAAGCGCAAAATATGAGTACCCATAATAGTTTATTCACTGTACCCCTCCTGAATAGTAATTAACAAGCTGACCATCAATTTCGCCTTGCAAAAGCCTACCGTTAAATTGAAACTGACTACGCGGTTCAAGACGTAATTGTCCTTGTTTGTCGGCTAAAATGACGTATGCCTTCCCTTCCCTAATGAGTTCACCTGTAATACGCCATTTAGTCGATAAAACAGGTTTTGGTGGGCTGAAAGTTAAATTGGTAATCTGATTAGAATTGATAGGTTGAAAATGCGTAGATTGGGCAGGTTCTGTTTTATCGGTATTTAAATACTGATTGAAATACTGATAAACAAAATAAACAGAAACCAATATACCAATAGGCACAAGGATCATTAGAAAAAGCACTTTTTTTGATGAAAAAATAGACTGGCGTTTATCGGTTTTTAATGTATTAGGGTTGTTTCCTTCAACAGATTTATAAAGCTCAAAGATAGATTTATCGTATTTTTCCTGATAAAAATTCATTCGATTAGATTTAGTGATCTTGGCTCCTTGAAAAACATCAACTCGATACCGATTATTTAAACCTAATGAAACATGTTTTTGCATACGATAAGTCGTTTCAATACGTGCCTTGATAAAACGAGGTATATCACTAACCGTTTGATTAATTACAACTAAATCAGACATAACGCCAGTGTTTTTATTCACAAAATGACCATGTTCAGCAATAAAAGAACGATGATTTTTAGGGATATCCTTATCACTTCCCCAAACTCGCCAAACCTCATCAATTACAACTAAGTCACCCGCCTGACAAAAGGTATTCTGATTTTCCATAGACGGTAAAAAGTCTTCATCCAAACATTGACTATTTTCGACATGGACAATCGAGCCTAATTTATCTAAAGATAATTTCTTATATTGCTTTAAACAGTATTCCTTTATTTTTTCTTCATTCAACCCATAAATATTTGAAATAACACGACGACCTAACGCTATTGCAGGAACAATAACAGATTTTACAACTTCGTATGATTTACCTGAACGAGGTACACCGACATAAGCAGTAATTGGCACAATATCTTCCTCAACCAATAATAGGTAATCTACGAATAATAAACCGTGTTACCATTGCTGAAATGACTAAAGGAACACCTAATGGAAACTGTAATAAATTTAAGAAAAACCAAATTGCATCAGGTAAAGAACTAAAGAGATCAGATAAATTAGTTGATTTAGGTAAAAACCACTCAATAATAATGGGAATGAATTCAGTTGTTATATAAAAAAGAGAAAAAAATAAAAAGAATTTAGCGACAATGCCTTTAAAAATAAAACCAAATGCCCCACTGAATAGTGTTGTTAATAAACGCCCCATTATTTCACCTATGCACTTAATAATTTACGTAAAGCAATAAATGCCCATAATAAAGAAAATATAGATTCTATAATACTTCTGTTTTGCTCAATTAACGGGCAATGAGAATCAACTTTATAATTTTCATTAAAAAATGGAATGTTCCAAATTGGGCATTGAGCATTTCGTGATGGTAAATCAAAATTTTGTAAGTAAGGAAAAAATGATTTATAAGGCTGTAATATTTGCTCTGCTGTTGGCATATCTAAATCAGGGTATTTAATATCGTTTTCATCAAAATCATCATCCTTATCTGTTGGCGTTGTAGGTTTTGTTTCCGTAGTGTTATTTATAATTATTAAATTGTTATTACTTCCTGTTTTAACGCTCTCAAATAAATCATGAAAATAAACTGTTTGAGATTCGTTATTTTCTTTAAGAAGATTTTTTATTTCATCTTTTGTTATGGCATTAGAACTATTAAAAGGAATACCTTTATAATCTGGTTGTAACGATGCACTCATTAAGATTGCATTCAATAAATTAGCAATTTCATCTAATGAAACTTCAGTATAAGATAATGATTTCAGTAAGTCATCTAAGTCAATATTATCGGCTGGATATGGTATTCCATCATGAAAAACAACCTGTTTTTTTCCATGAAAAAAATATTGAGTATATGAACGATTTGGAATAAAACTACCGGAAGCATTAGTTAAGTCATAAGTTCCAGTGAAATAAACTGTATCACCTAAATCGGTTCTTAATCGAATATCCCGTAATGAAGAAAACTGACATGGTGCTTCACCGATGCATGTTATTTTATTATGCTGAACATCATATTCAAATAGTTGTGTAAGTAGTGACTCAGGCGAAGAACCCAGAAATTTTTGATTGTCGTAATCAATAGAATAAACTTTATCATTCCCTGAAAATAAGTCATTCTGTAAAGCATTCAGCCCATAACCAAGCCCTATCCAATTTAACGCATTTCCAGTTCTAATCAATGGAGATGATGCTGTCAATGCAGGCAAAGTCATTCTATTTACAGACGTTGCTGTTAATGTTGCTACCTCAGTGCTTGCTGCTCTTTTGGCAACAACATTTCCAAACAAACGAGGCAATAAAGCTCTAGCAACAAGAACTGGTGAAGAATAGACATACCCTATATATGAAAAAGCAAAAATAAAACAAGATAAAATAAAAATTAATTTTCGGATTTTATTATTACTGAAAAAGAGCATAAATAACCTCAAAAAAATCATCAATAAGAATTAAACCCTTGAATTACAGCCCATCCACATATTACCCCTGTAAAAAAGCTCATCAACTCCCACATAAAACCCCTTAATAATCAGAAAAGGGGCTGTAAAGCCCCAATGCATCAAAATGAATTAATCATGCGAGAGACTTTTCTAATTCCCATCACCACTACAGTAAGCCCCATAATAGAACCAGCTACAGCAACAACCCCTACAATAATTGGAGAAACATCAACTTGCTTAATGAGACCATCAAGATAATTACTATTTGTTACTGTATCATCAGCAGCAAAAGCAGATGAACTTAAAGCCATAGAAGCAACAACACCAGATTTTAAGTAAACATTAGAAATAATATTTTTGATATTCATATAGCACCTATAAATTTACCATTTTTATCATTCGCCCTAACCCATAACCTAATAAATAAAAGATTAAGACAAGCCCTAATCCTGCCCCAAAGATATTATTATTAAATTCCCCAAAGGAAGGATTATTTGAAATAACAGATGAATCATGAATAGCACTTGATTGTATTGATGAAATAACATTGTCAGGCAATTGCAATGCAATATCACTACACTGTGAAATATTACCAGCCTCGCTAGTATTGCAAATTCTAGCTTTGGTAAATTGGTTGTTATTCATGATTAAAACCTATTATTTAAAATTCAATTATTTTTTGTCCAGTGGTATTAATTTTGCCTTTTTTATTTTCAAAGAACCAAAATCACCAACCGAATAAGATGAATTATCTAATGTATAAAACCCAACGGGATATGGAGCTTCTTCCTTGTCTAATTGGATAATAAATCTTTCAGGATAAACACCACCATTATAAATGTAGGCATTTTGTTCTCTAAAAGTTAATACTTCACCTGTTTGTTTAGAGATAACTTGTTTGCTATTTACTTTTCCATCAACTTCATTAATTTCAATTTTCAACATAAATAAATACCTTATATTTAAAAAGGACACTGGTTCGTTTTTAGTTTTTCATTTAGTAACGTTTGATATATAGGAGGTATATCAAATCGTAAATTCATATCACTAATATGCTCTTCACGTATTATCATGGATAGAACTGTATTAATATCTCCATTAAAAAAATGAAATACTTTAGCAATATTGGCAGAAGCTTGTTTTCTCAACCATTTAACTTTAGCTTCTATTGAATCAATCGCTTTTCTACCAAATAATTTAGGAATTGATTGCGGTTTACTTGGATTTATTTGAGCGGAATAAGCACAAAGCCCTGTATAAATACCTGCAATATTAAGAAGCACATCAATAGATATTTCTTTTAATTCAACTTCTGAGCGATACCAGACACCAGAAATTTTTTGTTCTAATGCTTTATTATAAATACGCCAATAAACACGTGATTGCCTAGAACCTACGTTTACTATTTCTTTAGTCGGGCAACCATTAGAATCAATAGCTTGAGAGGTTTCTAATTTCGGTTTTGGACCTTTACCACCATAAAATGCATCATCTTTGTACGCTTGTAGTGCAGCAGTACAAGTATAAATACCATCATAATCATCAGTAGCTAAATCTAATCTTTTTAATCTAATAATATCCAAATGGATTAACCACTTATGGATTTTTTGCGGCGTTGTTCCACTAAAAACATGAGCACAACCTTTACCTGAAATCTGAACATAAAAAGTGTCTTTATTACCGCCCCAATAAACAACGCCAAAATGCTCAACACCGCCTTCATCACTATATAGTAACGCTGAATCTTGATAAGCGAATCCACCCTTTCCTCTTGGTGCTCCCATGACTAAACCAAATACTGATGAAAGCCATGATTTTAAGCGAGAGAAATAGCATGAAATCAAATCTGTTTCATAACGATTACGCTGTTCATCGGTCATACTAGAATGAATAATCTCAGGTATGTCTTGATAGTTGTCATGAGTAAAAGTGATATCACGATGCTGATATTGTTTATATGAAGGTAAAAATTGAAATTTTCGCCATTCAAAACCTGTTTCTTGAAAGGTATGAACATCTTTCATAACAGAAATAGGTGCAGAAAACGCCAAAAAATCAATAAGTACAGATCTTTCCTGTTTATCAGACATTATGACTCTCCTGATACCCAGTAAAATCCCCTGATTCCGCTGTTGTTGGCGCTAAAATGAAGTTATCACTAAAGTAACAAGAACATTCTTTAATCAATTCATCAAAGGAACGATAAAAATCCCAGTCAATGCCAACCTTGGCATTAACTCCGTATCCTTCAATAAAATCAAAATAAATAATGTTCATTCTTCACCGCCACAAGAAACATGTATACATGTAACAAATAACATTTAATGCAAAAGTATACATGTGACATGTTACATGTCAACAAATAACAGACAAGAATAGCGAAGAGAATTACAATAGGTTTTTACTTGCTGGGGAGATATTGGTCATGCCTGAAAATATTAAAACGACGATTAGGCTAAAAAAGCAGGAAGCAATAGAACTTAAAAGCCTTGCTTTTGAGCTTACGAAAGAAGCCATTATGATGGGAAAGCAGAAAATTTATACAGAATCTGATATTGCACACTTTGCTATCGAAAACCTAATTGATCTTATCGTGTTAGACGATAATGGTGATCTCTCTATGATTGATCTAAATACTTATAAAGATATCAAGCAATTAGGACTACCCTATAAACGTAGAAAGAAACAGTCATAATGACCAAGAAAATAAAATTACTAATAGATGATGTATGCTTAGAGCTTGATATATTAGAAGAAATCTACGACTTAGCAAAGCTCGCATTGGCTCAAAAAGCATCTGATCTTAAAAATGATGAAGAATTAATCGAAAAATACCTTCTTAGAAAGATAAAACAAAGTTCATTTAGCGAGGAAAAGGCAACAAAAAGAGTCGTTGTTGTCAATACAGACCCATTTGGGACGATGGCTGAAAGCCCGAAGTTATCCTGAGACTACCCCCGTAGTACAGCACGGGGGTTTTCAAATTTTGCTGAATCCAAGTGTTTTATTAATAAATTCTTCGAGTAATAATCAATGATACTATATAAATACTTATCTGTTTCTAGAGTTCTTGAAATACTAAATGATGAAAGAATTGCATTTACGACTATGGATTTATTTAATGACCCATTCGAATTTTCATCAATGAAAATTAGTCAAGATAAAAATCTGATTGATGTTAATATTGTAGAGCACGTTAAAAGAATAGCTATAAATAATAATTATCCAATATTATGTTTAACAAGACAGCCTCTAAATCCATTGATGTGGAGCCATTATGCAGATAGCCATAAAGGAATAGTTATAGGGATTAATATTTTAAAAACAAACTTTACTAGTGAAGATGACAATATAATACCAGCTCAATATGGGAATATCATATATACGCAAACTAAGCCATTATACGACTATGTTTCAAAAGAAAATTTTGAACGGACAGTAATCGGAGAAACATGTTGTTATCAAAGTAATAATCTAGAGAAGTTACAAAGGAGATACTTATATAAATCAAGTCATTGGAGTTATGAAGAG
Source organism: Providencia sp. PROV130 (assembly GCF_028482225.1). Classification (NCBI taxonomy): domain Bacteria; kingdom Pseudomonadati; phylum Pseudomonadota; class Gammaproteobacteria; order Enterobacterales; family Morganellaceae; genus Providencia; species Providencia sp. PROV130. The sequence continues at coordinate 8,017 of NZ_JAMPQC010000011.1, forward strand.
GAAGTTAGAATTGTCAAGTGTGCAAAAAGTAACAGCTTAAAAGTTAGCGATGAAAATAATAAAGTATATTTTTATAGTTTAAATTTGGATATGATTGATAGTATATTCATTGGTATTAGAACTCCCAAGAAAGATATAAATGAAATTTTAATAAAATTAGACGAGAAAATTAAAATATATGAGTGTAAAATTAACAAAGGAACTTGGGATATGAAAGCAAAAAAGGTGGAAATAGAAAATGTATTCAAAGATAAGACTAAAAGTTTAAAATTCAAACCGATTTAATCAAGTTACTCATATACTATCTATTAATGCTTAAATTCAAAAAAATAGATAGTATATAATTAATATATTAACTATTATTCACGCCCAAACCTGATAGATCATCAACATCATTTGGATTATTATTTTTAATTATAGCCTTATCTAACATATGTTCAGCAAAAACATCATTATGTCGATTATTTTTTTCAAACCAACAACAGTGGACATGAAAGAAATCATTTCCAGCATATTTAACTGATTTTTCAACAGTCATACTCGGACCGCCAGATTTAAGAACAACAACATCGCCATTAGCAAATTTACTCATACACACACCTCTAATTACGTTTAGGTTCTTCTAATAAATAAGGTCAATTTTAGTAAAAACAAGGTTAAAATATAATTTATTTGATTCGCACAATGCACTCTATGTGTAAAGACGAACCCTCCCGATTGCGGTAAACCCCAACCCCATTTTACCGCAATCGGTCAGAACCCTTTTGTAACATAGCGTAATACATT
>NZ_JAMPQC010000012.1:0-27373 GCF_028482225.1 Providencia sp. PROV130
GTGCGAATCTAGATTGTAGAGGCTCAATGCTAATGTCTAATCCTGGCTCAATCTAAATGTCTGCACTATATTTATCTATGGGGTTAACCTTTCTTTTTTCGACGTGGGGAAAGAAAAAGGATATTTCCTGGAGAAATGGTCATGATTGGTTTGAAGGACGTGGTCCAAAATGTACAGCATTAGTCTATGTTGATGATGCGACAAGTAAAATCATGGAGCTCCTTTTTGTCCAAGCTGAATCCACATTTACTTACTTTAATGCCACTCGGCGTTATATTGAGAGACATGGAAAACCATTGGCACTTTACAGCGATAAGGCTGGCATATTTAGAATTAATAACAAAAATGCTATTGGTGGCGACGGTCATACTCAGTTTGGTCGAGCCATGCATGAGTTAAATATTCAAACCATTTGTGCAGAAACTAGCCAAGCAAAAGGACGTGTTGAACGTGCGCATAGCACACTTCAGGATCGCTTGGTTAAAGAGTTTCGCCTCAGGAACATCAGTTCAATCGAGGCTGCTAATGCATTCACTGATGAGTTTATCGATGATTATAATCCTCGATTTGGTAAGCTTCCGCGCCATGAATATGATGTACATCGACCTCTAGAACAAGATGAGGATTTGGATACTATTCTTACAATCAGAGAATACAGAAAAGTCTCTAAAAACTTAACTATTCAATATGATAAGATCGTTTATCTGATTGAGGATAGTGAATATAGCCGGCGAGCTATTGGTAAATGCATCGATGTTTATCACTATCCAGACGAACGTAAAGAACTACGGTTGAATGGCATCCCCCTTCCCTTTATCACGTATGACCGACTGTCTGATGTTGACCAAGGTGCTATTGTGGACAACAAACGGCTTGGTCGAACTCTCGAACTCATTAAAACAGTTGTCGATGATAAGAGAGATAACCGGCGCTCACAATCTGTACCTGCTGGTAATGGTCCGTCACGACGCAAAGAAAAAGCGCCAGGCAAAAAATCTCAGCGCTCTATCGATCAAAATGACATGTTAGAAGCCCTCGTTAAACTTCAAGGGCAGTCAAAAGAGATATTTGGTAAGAACTAAATTCAGGGATATCGACCCGAGTTGTATCAAAATGTCTGAAAATGACATATAATCATATAGTTCTGAAAATTTCATTTCACTCGTTAGGATTTATTAAATGACTATTAATAAGGATGGTTATCCTAGTGGATTATTAATTAGAGCTGTGTGGGATTGTTGTTATGATCTTTACCAAATATTAGGTCGAGCACCCTCGCGCCAAGAATTTTATAATGAAATAGGAAAAAGAGAACCTGATCGTATAGGTATTAGTACTCACTCTCGTCAGTGGGGTGAATGGATGCGACACCATAACTTTTCTGCTAATACAACCGATGATGAAAATATCATCCCTGATGAATACTGTAATCCCTCATATCTCATCGTTTGGTATGCAATTACTCAATTGAAAATGGCATCAGCCGTAGAAATTGTTAAATGGATACTTAACAGTAACTCTCCTATTTTAGAGTCGGAAATTCATTATCACATTGATACTTTGACTGTAAATAGTAAAGCTCGATTCCGACATCTAACGAGTCGAAAGAATCTTCGCACAGACATCGGTAGCTCACATGATTTATTATTCCGTAGTGGCAAATACAATAGTACTCGTTATGAAGAATATATCCCTGAGCTACATGGTATATGGGATATTGATCCCATTACAAAAAATGCAGTGCAGATCATAGCAGCACGAACAGTAGACAAAATAGTTGTCGAAATACGCAATGAATTCTTTGATAATGAGCCAGATACAGATGACGACATTCGTACTAGAGCACTTCGTCAAGTTGTCGTTAGAGAAGGCCAACCTAAATTCAGGAATAAGCTTCTTAGAGCATATGAAGGTAAGTGTGCTGTTACCGGATGCTCCATTCAAGAATTACTTGAAGCTGCCCATATTAGGCCTTATGCTGGGCCGTGGCATACAAAGGCACAACATGGCTTGTTACTCAAGACCGATATCCATACTTTGTTTGATCGTGGATTAATCTGGGTTGATAGTACTTTCAACATAAGAGTTTCTGAACGGCTTGCAAATACTGAATATACTGTTCTAGATGGTAAGCTACTCAGATTACCAAAAAATAAAGAAGATTGGCCTCTGAAAACTCATTTATTAGAGTATCAGCGTTATTGGGATAATAAAAATAACAAATAAATTCCTCTTATTCTTTTTGATTGCTAGTCAATATAGTTAATAATTATAATGTGTAAAATTTAGTCTACTTGCTATCTTATCGCAACCAGTTTAAAAATGAATAAATCTTACAAAGAGTTAGAAGCTAAAAAACGTCATCATTACGTTTGGGCTAAGTACCTCACTCGCTGGGGAAATGGGACAAAAAACGTCTTTTATACGACTAAGCACGGAAAAATTGCTTGTGACAGCGTGCGTGCCATAGTTGTAGATGACTATTTCTATAAAACGTCAGTGTTGACAAATAAACATGTTGCATTAATAAAACAATTCTCTCAGTTAAGTCCCGAACATCTCCAATATCACCATATGTCGTATCTTAGTGACTTCCTTAAAATACAACGACTGGAAGCTATTTATAATGATTCCGACATTGAGCATAAGGAAACGGAGTCCCGTTTACATGCAATGAAATGCAATTTGATAGAAAATATTCATGCCTCACATGAAAATATGGCACTTCCGATCTTATCTTCTTTGGCGGATGGGCAACTTGATATACTAAAAAATAAAAATCAGATGATTGAGTTTATGATGTTTTTGGGACATCAAATCACTCGAACAAAAACTTTCCGTGACAGTATGTTTCAGACTCGTTCTAGTCCTATCGGGGCTGATCAAATCAATACAATGGCGCAAGCATGGTGGTTCTTAAGTTACATGTTTGGCATGAATATTGGATTTAGTCTCTATTCAAGCCGACACAACACAAACCATTCACTGCTGATAAATGATACTAAATACTCTTTTATTACATCTGATCAGCCTATAGTTAATGTACATGCTTGTGTCTCGGAGACAGAATTCACTGTACCTAAGCACTCTGATTTCTACTATCCAATTTCACCTCGTGTTGCTTATATCATATGTAGTTCTAAGCGATTTTCACCTGGTAAAAATCAGGTTGATGAAACCACTGTTACTGAGTTCAATAATAAAGTTGCCGCCCAGGCGATGGTGCATATCATCGGTAATACTAGAAACGCTATTTTACCCTTTCAAAAATATATTGGCCGACGTTATACCAAAAAATGATTAACTTCACTTACTGGTCATTCCTAATGAGCCAGCGGCTAAACATTCCTATCGAGCCTTGACATAAGTGTGAAATGAAGAAATACAGCGTTTTGGCTGGTTTAATCGTGTTGTTTCTTTTTTGGTTCTAAACCCAATTCGACTTCATAAATATTCCTACAAAAGTTATTGACCGACGTTTGATGCCAAACAAGAATATGACGGTGTATTACTTCTATAATTACCTGCTAATTTACTCATATAGATGTGGTCACATGGCTTACAAACTGAATCTTAACTGGCCTGAATTTTTAGAAAAATACTGGCAGAAAAAACCCGTTGTATTGAAAAATGCATTTCCTGATTTTGTCGACCCTATCACACCGGATGAACTGGCCGGCTTGGCCATGGAGCCGGAAGTTGACAGTCGCCTAGTCAGCTTTATTGATAACAAATGGGAAGCGAGTCACGGCCCGTTTGAAGACTTCAGCGAACTAGGTGAAAAAGGATGGTCACTACTGGTACAAGCGGTCAACCATTGGCATATGCCAGCGGCCGAACTGGTGAAACCGTTTCGTGTACTGCCCGAGTGGCGTCTTGATGATTTGATGATCTCCTATTCTGTGCCTGAAGGTGGTGTTGGACCACATATTGATAACTATGATGTTTTCATCATCCAAGGTATGGGACGCCGCCGCTGGCGTGTGGGCGATGCCCTACCGATGCGTCAATTCTGTTCACATCCGGCATTATTACATGTCGACCCATTTGAACCGATTATTGATGTGGAAATGGCGCCAGGAGATATTCTGTATATTCCGCCGGGATTCCCTCATGATGGTTTCACTTTCGAAGATACCATGAACTATTCTGTCGGCTTTCGCGGGCCGACTGGACGCGATCTGCTGAGCAGTTTTGCAGACTATGCGCTGGAACAGGATTTGGGTGGCATAAATTATGGCGATCCTGACCTCACGGTGACTAAAAATACAGGCACCATGAAACCTCATGAGGTTGAACGTCTACGAGATATGATGATTGAAATGATCAACAAGCCGGGTGATTTTGAACAGTGGTTAGGCCGTTTTGCAACGACACTACGTCATGAGCTGGATATTGCGCCTCCGAAACCACCATATCAACCAGAAGAAGTGCTAAGTGCGTTAAATGATGGCCAAAAACTGATCCGACTGAGCGGCTTGCGTGTGATGCGTATCAATGAGCACTTTTTCGTGAATTCTGAAGGCTGGATTACCACAGAAACAAAGGGTGCGGATGCATTGTGCCAGTTTACGGAAGTCGACAGCAATGAACTCGGTGAAGCACTTGAGAGCCCCGCTTTTATCGCGCAATTAACCGAATTTATCAATCAAGGATATTGGTATTTCGAAGAATAAGTCGCACCTACCCAACAAGATAAAACACCTACTGATGGGTGTTTTATCCCTTCTGTCCTTGTACTTTTGTCAGCTTTTAGGTTTTATCTGTTATCTAATAAAAGTCAAATAAGCTAGTTTTAGTCATTATCTTACTTAGCGGCACTTATGATTGGAGTTAAAAATGACAGTTCCTACTCGGCTGGTCAGCGGCTTATTATTCGCAACACTTTTGGCTTCTCAACACGTACGTGCTGATGCTGAAACAAAATTAAATCAAGATGTTAAACTAAATCATGCAACTGTGTTTTTACGCGGTGCTACCTTGGACAATAGTGTGACACTGTCACTTAATAAGGGGCAGACTGAGGTTGTTCTTACAAATATAGCAAGCAATATTGACGCTCAAACACTCTCAATTGACTTTGATAATAGTGATGTGACTATTCGTTCTGTAAATGTACAAAATGTGGCAGTTACACCTACATACCCTGCCAATATTGTTGAATTACAAGAACAACAAAAGGACTTAGTTCAGCAAGTTGAAAACCTAAACATTGCAATTAAAGTCGGTGAAGAACAATTAAGCTTATTGAAAGATCAGCGCTTTTTTGGGGAAAATAACACGCAATCATTAGAGCAATCCTCTCAAAAATTAGACTTTATACGTCAACAAATGACTTCAATACTGCATGAACAACAAAAATACCAATTAGCGATTGATAAATTAGAAGAAAAACTTGCGATATTGCAAACGCAGATCGATGAAAAAATGCCCTCGTCTGTTGGTCAGCAAACTCAGATTGTCATGTCGGTCGATGCGGCTAAACCAACCACTGCACAGCTTCAATTGTCCTATTTAACGCCTGATGCCGCGTGGTCACCGAGTTATGACATTCATAGTCAGGACGTTGGTTCGCCAATCACCCTCACGTATAAAGCCAATCTAATTCAAAATACAGGCATTGATTGGGAAAAAGTCAATTTGACCTTATCGACGGTTAACCCATCAAAAAATATCACGCCCTCTGTTTTACAGCCTTGGCGCTTATCCGTTTATGATGATAATGCTCAAATAGCGCGTCAGGTTCGAATGAGGATGCCTGCAGCCCCTGTGGCAATGTATGAAGAAAATGGTGTTAGTGAGAAGAAAAAAACAATCAGCTCGGGTATATCAGACTTTGTTACAACGTCTAATAACGGTATCAATTTAAATTATCAAATCGCCCTGCCTTATTCACTAAAAAGCGCGAACAAGCCGAATACGGTTACCATCAAACAACAAAATCTCGATGTAAAATACAAATATACCACCACGCCAAAACTGATTGAAGAGGTGTTCTTACAAGCAGATATCGACAATTGGCAATCACTTAACCTATTGAATGGAAATGCTAATATTTATTATGGTAATACTTATATCGGCAACTTTATGATTAATGCAAATCAATTGGTTGATACATTGCGAATTCCTTTTGGTGTTGACAATAGTATTCAAGTTTCCCGCGAACCAAATGAAAAAATAAAGAAAAAACCGAGTTTTATGGGATCAACAATCCAACAAACAGAAAGTTACTTGGTCAAAGTAAAAAATATGCATGCGAAACCAGTTGAATTAACGGTTTATGACCAAATTCCGCTAAGTGAGGACAGTGAGATAAAAGTGTCTGAAATAGAGGATAAAAGTGCAGTCACCAATAAAAGTACCGGTGAAATAACCTGGGATATTACCTTAGAGCCTAATGAAGAAAAGCAAATTTCATTCAGTTATACATTGAGCTATCCAAAAGATAAGCAAATCTTGGGGTTATAACAATTTTTGTAGTTAATGTTAGATAGCGTTAAAATAAACCCACGCTAACATGACAATAACAACTATGAGGTTTCCATGATTATTTTAGTAACAGGTGCTTCTTCTGGTTTTGGTGAATCAATTGCCCGTAGATTTATCAAACATAATTACACCGTTATAGGCACTGGGCGCAGAACAGAGCGTTTAGACGCTCTCCATCAAGAATTAGGGGATAAATTTTACCCGTTAACATTGGATATCCAAGACAGAAAAGCCATTCATGATGCCATTGCCAATTTGCCTGCACACCTCAAAAATATCGATGTTTTAGTTAATAACGCAGGTTTAGCATTAGGCTTAGAACCCGCATTTGACGCCAATCCTGATGATTGGGACGTTATGATTAATACAAATACCAAAGGTTTAGTGAATATGACCTATGAGGTATTGCAAGACATGGTTGCGAAAAATCACGGTCATATTATTAATATTGGTTCTACTGCGGCAAGTTGGCCTTACAAAGGTGGTAATGTTTATGGTGCAACCAAAGCCTTTGTGAAACAATTTTCACTTGGTTTACGAGCTGATTTACAAGGAAAAAAAATTCGAGTTACCGATATTGAACCCGGCTTAGTGGGTGGCACAGAGTTTTCAAATATTCGCTTTAAAGGGGATGACGATAAAGCAGCTAGTACTTATCAAGGCGCAGACGCTCTGACCCCTGAAGATATTGCTGAAACAGTGTATTGGGTTGCCACGCTACCTGCTCATATGAACGTAAATACATTAGAATTAATGCCTGTTTGCCAAACGTTTGCAGGTTTAACCGTACATAAACAACTTTAAATTTTAGTACTATTCTATACAGACGCACTAGCACACTTTTGGCTATACTCAGATTATCGGTCCTGTTTAGTAAGGAATTACCATGAATTCACACAAAATGTTGAAAACTGGCTTAACTGCGATATGTTTTTGTCTCCCTCTACTTTGGGCTACGTCGTCTTCTGCTGCACAGTCGACAACATCATGTACTGCAGGTAGTACATGCGTTTCAGTAGGTAAAGGCGATGACTCTCTTAATAAAGAGCAAGCGCGTCAAGAAAAGGAACAATGGGATAATACTCGTATGTTGCGTAACAAGGTTAATACGCGTACTGAAAAAGAGTTTGATAAAGTAGATGCGGCTTTTGATGCAAAAGATAAATGTGAAAAAAGTCTTAATCTAAATGCTTATTGGGAGCCAAGCACCAAACGTTGCCTTGATGTGAGTAATGGTCGTCCAATTAGTAATCCATAACCTTATAATAGGTTGCTTTATGGAGTTGTTGATCAAGGAGATAAGATGAAAAAGAAATTATTGTTACCCTTATTTGTACTGATGTTAGCGCCCGCTTTTGCGCAAGCTTCATGTGAAAGTGTGATTGAGGAAATCAAGCAAAAGATTATCAATAATGGCGTTCCTGCTGATAATTTTAGTTTGGTTGCAGTACCTAATGATGAAGTTGACTCATCTAAAGGTCAAGTTGTAGGTCACTGCCAAAATGATTCTTATAAAATTATTTATACCCGCCATTAGTCTATATTTTAGGTAAAATAAAGGGCGCTATTTTATGATGGCGCCCTTTTTCTTTGTTGAATTATTAACGCAATTAGTTAGGAATAGCGATAAGTTCTTGCAGTTTATCTGTATTGAGATAATGCCCTAGCTCTCTTTCTTCGGGCCGCAATAAATACGGGATTTCCCCAATTAATGGTGCCTTAATATGATGTTGTAACCGATCAATTATTTGGGCATAGTGCGCTAACCCTGGGTTGATACGGTTTGCCATCCAACCGATTAATGGTAACCCATCTGCTCGAATTGCATCCGCAGTTAATAGGGCATGATTAACACAGCCATGTTGAATGCCAACGACTAAGATAACACCGACTGGCTGACCTTTTAACCAGTCTGCATAAAAAGTATTGTCATCAAGCAAATAGCGCCATCCCCCATTACCTTCGATAACAACCATGTCACATTGGTGATGTAAATGGTCTAGGCCATGCTTTATTTTATTGAAATCAATGCTGTTCTCATGGCTGTAATTATCCGTGATACGTACAGGATTAACTTCATCGTAGGAAACAAGGTCTTTAGAAACACTGTGAATTAGCAATGCATCTTTATTTCTGATTCCTTCAGGGGTATCAATGCATTGGTCAGCAATAGGTTTGTAACCCACGGCCTTAATTCCTTGGTTATTTAGTGCTTGCAGGATGGCAAGCGTCGATACTGTCTTCCCGACATCTGTATCTGTCCCGGTAACAAATAGATTGATCATGGTCTTTTTCTATCCTGAAGTGACAGACTTGTACAGCAATAAGCTGCAAAAATGATATGGATTCAGTTTATTGGAATGGGTAAGTGAGAAGTTTGCGTTAGCTCAATTTTGTGTACGATAGTATAAATATTATCGAATTGTTTTAGCCTTGTAATAGTTGTAGTAGTAGTGAACCATCGTATAACGCTCGCTGTATTAATGAAGTTTCACTATCTTTAATGCTAAATATGGATTTTTCTATCGATAATTTGGATGAATACAGAGGAATGGAATATTTGTTTATATGTTTATGTAAACATTTTAAAAACAGATCAGAACCTTGATTCAAAGGAGAATTAATCAAAATGAGCTCACTACCCAATAAATTTACCATCAGTGCCAACGGCTTTGCCAACTGTTGTGCAGCTTTATTAATAAGATAAACACAAAGACTGTCGTTTAGAATTGCGCCAGCGCAAATTTTATCCATTGAGATATCTTGCTGATGCAAAAATGAATCAGGGTAGTTTATTAGCAAATTATTAGCTTGTTGTAATATTGCAGGAATGGAAGTTTGGGTTTCTAAGCAATCATAGCTACCACAGTAGCAAGCGTTATTTTGTTCAGACTCACATTGAGTATGGCCGAACTGAATAGGCCGATGGGTACTCGTATCCAATGTTGTCCCATGGCTTAATACCATGACATTAACAACATCTTGTAGCTGTAAGTAAATGATATTTTTTTCTTTTCTTTTCTCCTGATGGGAGAAGTGGTCCATTAATGCCAAAGCATCCACTGGCGGATGCAAATAAACGGGTAAACCAGTTTGTTTAGTAAGATGCTCCGCGATGGCAAGTTGGTGAATTTTAAAAGAAGAATGCTGATAAATAACGCCAGTATGGGGATCTAAAATACCATCAATAAGAATACTTATCGCGGTGACTCTTTCTAATATTTTTTGCTGGCTGGCAAAGAATTGACTAATTAATTCAGAAAGAAAATCGATAAATTCACTATTTCCTAACGGTGTAAATGGATACTCTGTTTGAGCTAAGGTAACCGCGTTAATTTCTTTCAGAGAAATAGTGAGTTTTTGGCCTTCGATACGAATGGCTAAAAATTGCCACCCTTCACTTTCAATGACTAACCCGACTGCTGGGCGTCCGCGCAAACCAAGTACTGGAAACTCTAATTCTTTAATTAAGTGAGCATCCATAAGCTCACGTGTAATTTTGGTGATACTAGCGGGCGCAAGCTGTGCTTGTTTTGACAACGCAATACGCGAAATTGGACCATGTTGATCAATGATACGGTAGACAATACCTGTATTCAATTGTTTGATTTGGTCTATATGACCAGTTTGATTCACCATGGTAATAATTCAATTCCTTTATAAAGCAATGAGTTATTATGCCTTAAACTGTGTATGAATGATTTCGTTTACATTGAAAATGTGAACTCGCTCACTCTTGGTTGCCAACAATGTTGGCTATCAAAAGATTTGTTAATTTTTTGGCGACGGATGGCAATGTTCTACGTGTATTGTAGACTAACCAGACTTCAGATGAAGCATTAATATTAGTGAGTTTTAAGTATTTTACACCATCAATTTTCATTCGTGTAAATGACTCTGTAATCACCGAGATTCCCATGCCAGCAGAAACTAATCCCAAAATAGTCATAGCTTCCCCGGCTTCTTGAGAAATGGTTGGAACCACTCCCGCAGATGTTAATAATTGACTGATTTCATCATATAACGCTGTACCGACATCACGCTCAAAGAAAATAAAAGGATAATCAGCAAGTTGTTGAATATCTACACCTACATCAATAAATTCTAATAATGGATGACCTTCATAGACGGCCACCATAAAAGGCTCTTTAAATAATAATTTATAATCCAATTGTTCTGGTAATACCGTATTTCTCATAATACCAATATCAATTCGTCCAGTAATTAATGGCGCTATCTGTTGTTTGGTATTCATCTGGTGCATATGAATAGAAACTTCAGGGTAAGCTTCTCGATATTGCCGTAAGCTCATCGTCACTTTGTGCATAAATGGCGTAGTTGAAGTAAAACCAATGGATAACTCTCCAAGTTCACCCTTTTCCATGCGAGCTGCTTTTGTTGCAGCTGCATCGACTTGAGCTAAAATTTGATATGCTTCTTTTAAGAACATCGTGCCCGCTGCTGTTAAGGCCACATTTCGGTTATTTCTTTCCAATAGTTTTGCATTAATTTTCTCTTCAAGTATTTGTATTTGCTGACTTAAAGGGGGCTGCGAAATATGCAATCGTTCAGCAGCTCTACCAAAATGAAGTTCTTCCGCGACAGCAATAAAGTATCGAAGATGTCTAAGTTCTATACTCATCGTTTGGTTAATACCCATTAATATGTTTAAAGTATTATTATGAATAATTAATATATTAGACAAAAAACTAAAAAGTTTCTATTCTTTGATCGAAATCAAGTGTGTTGGTATGACAAGGAATAAACATGGAACACTCACAAAATAGCCTTACATCTGAGCAACCTAATGAAGGAATAAGAACACCCTTACAGGGACATACCACACCAAAAAAACATTACATACAAAGAGATGACGCGCTGTATTTACGTGTGACCTTATCCTTTTTTACCGTTGGTTTTGCCACATTTGCTTTGCTGTATTTCGTTCAGCCAATTTTGCCTATGCTGTCAGAAGATTTTAACATTTCCCCTGCAACAGCAAGTTTATCATTATCACTGAGTACAGGCTTAATGGCATTAGGGTTATTAATTACTGGGCCAATTTCAGACGCAATAGGCCGTAAGAATGTGATGGTTATTGCATTGACCTGCGCTGCATTATTTACTCTACTCAGCTCAATCATGCAGAGCTGGCAAGGGATCTTAATTGCCAGAGCATTAGTTGGTTTATCGCTAAGCGGTGTTGCTGCAGTAGCTATGACCTATTTAAGTGAAGAGATCCACCCTAGTTATGTTGCACTATCTATGGGGTTGTATATTAGTGGCAACTCGCTGGGAGGTATGAGCGGCCGGCTAATGACGGGGGTGATCGCAGATTTTTATTCATGGCGTGTTGCTGTCGTTATTTTAGGTTCGTTAGCCCTTATTGCCGCAATTGGCTTTTGGCGCTTACTGCCCCCTTCTCAACATTTCCGCGCGAGTTCTTTAAAACCTAAAAATCTATGGGTTAATTTACATCTACACTTTAGAGACAAAGGTTTACCTTTTCTATTTATCGAAGGTTTTGTCTTGATGGGTGGTTTTGTCACAATGTATAACTACATCGGATACCGTTTACTTGACGCACCTTATTTATTTTCTCAGTCTACGGTTGGCTTGCTATCCGTTATTTATTTAACAGGGACTTACAGTGCGACTAAAACGGGAAGCCTAACTCAAAAATATGGGCTTGGTCGAGTGCTGATAGCGTCTATTACTATGATGTTAGTCGGCATTTTAATTACATTATATTCAAATATATGGTTAGTTTTATTCGGAATGACAGTACTGACAACCGGTTTTTTTGCTGCGCACTCTGTTGCCAGTAGTTGGGTGGGACGCCGAGCTAAACGAGCACGTGGACAAGCTTCTTCTCTGTATTTATTCAGTTATTATGCAGGGTCAAGTATCGCAGGTACAGTCGGTGGGTTATTCTGGGAACACTTCGGTTGGACGGGTGTTGCGCTATTTATCGCAGGCATACTGTTTATCGGTCTTATCATCGCTTGTCGTTTAAAATCAATTTGTTATAACCAGTAGATTAGAGACTGATAAAGGTTAAACTACCATTTTTCCCCGTTATTAGTGGATGATATGAGTGTCTATTAATAACGAGGAAACCTAATGAAATCATTCTTTATAAAAACATTTTTATTTGCACCATTGCTTTTTTGTTGCAGTTTTGTGGTCTGGTCGCATGGCTATGTTGAGTCCCCTGAAAGTCGTTCATACTATTGTAAGTTAGGGGTAAATAAGCAATGTGGCCCAGTGCAATATGAACCGCAATCCATTGAAGGCAAAAAAGGTTTCCCTCAATACGGCCCTGCTGATGGTAAAATTGCCAGTGCAGCTATTGCCGCTTTTTCTCCCTTAGACATACAAACTACTGATCGGTGGCAACGAGCTATTATAAATTCACCAAATGTTAGGTTTAAATGGCGCATTACTGCGAAACATAAAACAACAAAATGGGAATACTTCATCACTAAGCCAGACTGGCAACCAAATGCCTTGCTATCGCGTAATCAATTTACACTAACCCCATTTTGTAAATTTGAACGTGTAGAAATTCCAGGGGAGATCGTGGAACACAATTGTGTATTACCGAAAAACCAAAAAGGTTACCATGCAATTTTAGCAATTTGGACGATAGATGATACACCAAATGCGTTTTACCAAGTCATTGATGCAGAAATAAATTAGCGTAAACGTAAGTCATATATAAGAGAAGGACAAGTGTTAAAATACCCACTTGCCCTTTTAGGCTTTTTTTTTATTGATAAACACGATAGTTAATGTTACTTATTGTTTATCACACATAGAATGTTGTAACTAAATGACAAATAAACAAGACCTGATCGATACGTTTAATGAATTGGAATCACAAATAAACCAATTTAGCCTCTTACTATTAGAGCAATCAAAGCAAGTTCCATTTACAGCCCATGTATTTCAGTTACCTTCGGTCATCAAAGGTGAAGAAAATAATGAGATAGAACAAATCGCCGTGCAAACGGTGGTGAGCTATGAAGCAGTAAAAGAAACAATAAAATTAATTAACTTGTTATTTTTACAGAATAAATCGGAAGAAATTAGCAATAAAGCCGCTATCCGCTTACCTGGTGCAATATGTATACAAACCAATTTACAGATGTATCGTGACTTTAATTCATTAATTTCGAAGATCAATGAGTTAAAGATGCATATAAAAGCGATAGTCACTCAAGTTAACGAACCACATCGATTCGAATTTATACGCAGCAGTTTACATGGACTGCTAACATTAAATACTTACCGCACCCTCACCTCATTGGTTGATATCGATACGATTAATTTTGGTTGGGCAAATAAAAAAGTCATCAATAAAGTGACCAAAGAAACAATACTAGACCGCTTACAAGCAAGTTTAGAAAGTGGTCGCTCCCCTCTTCATTTACCTAAAGAACATTGGCTTTTACAATTGGAAAATGAAATTCGCTTAATTGATTCCCTACCCCATAATGCGGTTTTGAAAATTCAACGTCCTGTCAAAGTTCAGCCAATAGCTCGAGTGTGGGATAAAGAACAACAGAAACAAACGCAGTTTGCCTGTGCAACACCTTTATTTGTTTTTGCACTTGAAAAAACGGTGACAGAAATTAAAGTCGGTGAACTCCCCGATTACCATGCAAATAACATTGCTATTCGTAATCGCCCTAAAGCAAAAGCAGTTGAATTATTAATACCACGTTTAAATTTGTATATTGAGCGCTAAAAAAACACCCATCTGTAAAACAGTATGGGTGTTATATATTCGCTAGTTTAATTGGCTAGCTTAAGATTTCATGCTGCCAACCATATCTTCTGGACGAACCCAATCATTGAACTGTTCTTCAGTTAAATAGTTGAGTTTCAATGCAGATTCTTTCAATGTCAGCCCTTCTTTGTGAGCTTTTTTAGCGATTTCTGCCGCTTTATCGTACCCAATGTGGGTATTTAAAGCCGTTACTAACATTAACGATTCATGAAGTAATTTCTCAATGCGCTCACGGTTTGGTTCAATGCCAATCGCACAGTGCTCATTAAAGCTACGCATACCATCCGCTAACAAACGAACGGATTGTAAGAAGTTATCAATTAGCATTGGGCGGAATACATTCAGCTCAAAATTACCAGATGCACCACCAATATTAACAGCAACGTCATTTCCCATCACTTGTGCGCATAACATGGTTAATGCTTCACACTGCGTAGGATTAACTTTACCGGGCATGATTGAGCTGCCTGGCTCATTTTCTGGAATCGAAATTTCACCAATGCCGCAACGTGGGCCAGATGCTAACCACCTAACATCGTTCGCGATTTTCATTAAAGAGGCAGCCAAACCTTTTAAAGCACCGTGTGCGTGCACAAGGCTATCGCAAGTTGCCAATGCTTCAAATTTATTAGGAGCTGTAACAAATGGCTGGCCAGTTAATTCTGCGATTTTTTTCGCAACACGCACTGCATATTCTGGATGCGTATTTAAACCAGTTCCTACTGCTGTACCACCTAACGCTAATTCACACACATGCGGAACAGAATTTTCAATGTGTTTTTCATTATGCGCCAACATTGCGGCCCAACCTGAAATTTCTTGACCTAATGTCAGCGGGGTTGCGTCTTGTAAGTGAGTACGACCGATTTTTACGATATCTTTAAATTCTTTCGCTTTTGCATCTAATGTTTGATGCAAAACTTTCAGTTCTGGGAGAAGATGTTCGCGGATTGCGACAACCGCAGCAACGTGCATTGCTGTTGGGAAAACATCATTTGAACTTTGACTTTTATTCACATCATCATTAGGGTGAATAAGACGATCGTTGCCACGTTGGCCACCGAGAATTTCGCTACCACGGTTAGCTAAAACCTCGTTCATGTTCATGTTACTTTGCGTACCAGAACCTGTTTGCCAAATGGCTAGTGGAAATTCCGTTGGATGTTTGCCAGCTAAGACTTCGTCAGCAGCAGCAATGATTGCATCACCGCGCTCTTTGGCTAATAATCCAAGATCCATATTGACACTAGCAGCGGCTTTTTTTGTTATAGCGAGTGCGTGAATCAACGCGACGGGCATTTTTTCTACAGATATACGGAAATGTTCTAAAGAACGCTGCGTTTGCGCGCCCCACAATTGGTCAGCAGGTACTTCAATTGGTCCCATTGAGTCTTTTTCAATGCGAGTGGCTGCCATTACTATCTCCTTAGGTACATACACAGAATAATTGATTTTAGAATCATCTGCTTGCAGGTAAGCAAATAACCGAGCAGTATAATGCCACAAATTGAATTTCATTTATGAGACTTAGTCGAGCTTATTGTACTGTAGTGAAAAGGAAATGAGTTGATTTTTATGAAAAAGAGAATTTTGCTATGCTTAAAATGATAAACAAAGTCCAAAATTATGACTGGGGCAGCAAAACGGCCCTGACTAAGCTATATGGGATTTCAAACCCTGATAACTTACCTATGGCTGAACTTTGGATGGGCGCTCATCCAAAAGCAAGCTCTGAAGTTCTCGATATACAAAAAAACCAAAGTATTCCACTTAACACCTTAATTGAAAGTGCCCCTGAATCCTATTTAGGTCAGCATGTTGCACAAACTTATCACCGTTTACCTTATTTATTTAAGGTGTTATGCGCAGCTCAACCGTTGTCTGTTCAGGTACACCCAAATAAAACTTACGCTGAAGTTGGATTTGCCAAAGAAAATTCAGCCGGAATCCCATTAGATTCCCCAATACGCAACTATAAAGATGATAACCATAAACCTGAATTAATTTTTGCGTTAACACCTTTTAAAGCCATGAATGCGTTTCGCCCACTCGATGAAATTGCACAACTGCTGGATTTTGTTTCAGCTGCACATCCTGATATTCAGTTATTTGTTCAAGACCCAACTGAAGAAAAATTATCACGTTTATTTGCACAAATTCTTAATCTGACAGGTGAACAAAAAGATTTAGCGCTTGGTGTATTGAAAGCAGCGTTAAATAGCCGACAAGGTGAACCATGGAACTCCATAAAACAAATGGTTAGCCTGTATCCTGAAGATAATGGGCTATTTACCCCGCTTCTTCTTAACATCGTTGAATTAGAGCCTGGTGAAGCGATGTTCTTATATGCAAGAACACCACATGCTTATCTTGAAGGTGTTGGGTTAGAGGTAATGGCAAATTCTGATAATGTGCTGCGTGCTGGATTAACAAACAAGCACATAGATATTCCAGAGCTAATTGCTAATATTGACTTTAAGCCTACGTTTGCAAAGGATTTATTAAGTATTCCCGAAAAATCTGGAAATATCTGGAAATATAATATTCCAGTAGAAGATTTTGCATTTAATATATATTCTATAGACCACTCGGAAGTTGCGCTATCTAACAATAGTGCCTCAATTTTGTTCTGTATTGAAGGCCAGTTAGTTTTGCATTCAGGTAATGATGAAATATGCATTAATTCAGGTGAATCTGTTTTTTTACCGGCTTATGAGAAAAGCATAACCATTAATGGCAGTGGTAAACTAGCCCGAGTATTTAACAAATAGAGTCATATTCTGTATTTAACCGTCTTCATTCAATGAAGACGATTATTTAAAACTTATATAAATTTATAAGTACGGCAATAACGTACTGAAAGGATGGATGTTTATAATGAAAAAGTCATTAGTCGCGGTTGGTGTTATTGTTGCTCTGGGTGCAGTGTGGACCGGAGCTTCATGGTATACAGGTTCTAAAGTAAAAGATGAACTTGATAGAGTAATCCTCAAAACCAACGATTTTTTTGCTGTAAATGTGCCTGAGTCAGGTTTGAATTTTAAAGTAGAAAATTATGAAAAAGGCGTTTTTTCATCTAAAGCGGATATCGTAATCACCTCTGCTGATTCTGCATCACCAGACGACTCTATCGTATTTAAAACGAATATTGATCATGGTCCATTCCCATTATCACAAGTTGCTAAGTTTAATTTATTACCAAAATTAGCAGCGACACAAATTGAATTAGCTAACAACGCAACAACAAAAGAATTGTTTGAAGCGACACAAGGTAAGCCATTTATTCATGGTTCTGCTGTCATTGGTTATAGCAAAAGTATTGATACCAATTTAGAGCTGATCCCTCTCGAGTATAAGAAAGATGACGTTTCATTATCTTTCAGTGGTTCTAAGTTTGATGTATCAACGACTTCTGACCTTGCTGCTGTTGATGCAACTTTAGTCACTGATAATTTAGTTATCGGTAAGAAAGATAACTCTGAATCTATGACACTAAAAGGCTTAAAATTAGTCTCTAATGTGACAAAATCACAATATGGCTTCTACACTGGAACCCAGTCATTTGTTATTGCGGATACAGATTTCAACATTCCTGAAACCAAATTCTCTTTTAAAGATTTCAAAATTTCAAGCGACACCTCTATTACTGGCGAAGATGTGAAAGGCAATATTTCTTATAGCATCTCTGACTTGAAAGCATTAGAGCAAAACTTAGGTTCAGGCGAACTGACGGTTGCTATTGAAAAATTAGATGCGAAAGCATTAGGTAAATTTGTTGAACAATATAATGAAGCTTTAGCACAAGGTTTAGCTAATGGCGACCCAACTGAAGCAACAGAGCGTTTAGCTATGGAAATGATGTCGACAACATTGCCTGAGCTAATGAAGAGCAAACCCGTGTTCACGATTAGTCCCTTCTACTGGAAAAATGAAGCTGGCCAAAGCTCAGTTGACCTAAACATCACATTCAATAAATGGAACCAAGACGAAATCACTGCGTTAGCAATGTCTAACAAAGTTGATGAAGCTATCAAGCAACTCATTACTTCTTTTGATTTCAATTTAAAACTGAATAAACCAATGATGATCGAATCAATGACTCAAGCAATGATTTTAGATCAAGGTGTTCCAGTTGATGCTAACACGAAAAAAGAAATGAAAGGCATGGTCACTTCTGAGTTTGAAGGTGTTCAGCAAATGCTGACTTCAGATATGTTCTCTTCTCCGTTTGAAGAAATGTTTATGACAGATGAAGAACGTGCTGAAAAAGCTAAACAGAAAAAATCACCTTGGATGATTGATAGCGAAAATGATTTAACTATGACTATCAAATTTGCAGGTAATGACCTGACATTCAATAATGACAAATATACCTTAGCTGAGTTCCTCACTAAGATGAAAGTAATGTCTAACCCAGAAGATGCATTAGAATATGAAGCAGTCCCTGCTCCAGATGCAGAACCAGCACCAGAAATGGAAGTTGAGCCTGAATTAGCACCACAAGATGCAGCGCCAGCTAACTAATCTAATTGATATAATTTAATCATAAAAGCCAGTTAATATCAGCTGGCTTTTTTATTTGCGCACCAAAGTAAATGTGATACACGTCACACTTAAAATGTAATTATTGATCTTGTTTCACATTTTTCGTGATTAACATTTGCCTTTAACGAAATAAAAGCCAAAATGAGGACAGAAAATAGATAAAGGATCATTCCGTGATTAAAACACATTTACCTTTAACCGATTTACACCGCCATCTTGATGGCAATATCCGTCCAGAAACAATTCTCTCCTTAGCAGAGCAACACCATATTCAATTACCTGCTTCAGAGCTTGAAGCACTGCGCCCTCATGTCCAAATTATAGGACAAGAAGCTGACTTAGTGGGTTTCTTAGCAAAACTTGATTGGGGTGTCGCTGTTTTAGCTGATTTAGATGCCTGTCGCCGCGTGGCGCTTGAAAATGTTGAAGATGCCTTTAATGCAGGTATTGATTACGCAGAACTGCGTTTTTCCCCTTATTACATGGCGATGAAACACCAATTGCCTGTTGAGGGTGTAGTTGAAGCGATTGTTGATGGTGTACGTTCAGGGTGCCAACAATTTGATATTAAAATTAATCTAATTGGTATTTTAAGCCGCACTTTTGGCCAACAAGCCTGTACAACTGAGCTACAAGGATTATTAGCGCATCGAAGTCATTTATGTGCATTAGATTTAGCAGGAGATGAGCTCGGATTTCCTGGAGAGCTCTTTGAGTCACATTTTATTAAAGCTAGAGATACTGGGTTAAATATTACTGTTCATGCAGGTGAAGCAGCGGGAGCAGACAGTATTTGGCATGCTATTAAGGTATTAGGCGCACAACGAATTGGTCATGGCGTTAAAGCAATAGAAGACCCTGCTCTAATTGAGTATTTAGTAAAACATCAAATTGGCATGGAAAGCTGTTTAACGTCAAATATTCAAACAAGTACAGTTCCATCTTTAGCTCAACACCCATTAAAAAACTTTTTACAACAAGGTGTTCTGGCTTCAATTAATACAGATGACCCTGCAGTTCAAGGGATTGAGTTACGGCATGAATATGAAGTGGCTGCCCCACAAGCCGGTTTAACGGCAGAAGAAATAGAACAAGCACAACGAAATGGTCTGAGTATGGCATTTTTATCGGATAGTGAGAAAAATGCGCTGTCAAAAAAAGTCGCCAATCGCTAATTTATTTAGTTAAGATTTAGAGGGGATCTGCCCCTCTATCTCAATATCCTTAAAATTCCCCTTCCGAAAAATCTTTGGCCTGCATGCTGCTATATGAGATTGTTAATATCTGCCCTATTTTTTTAGTTAGCCGCTCTCTTACTATTTAAAAATCGTTTTACGCAAGCCTATATATTCATATTTTATATATTAATAAAAAACATCTTATATATTTATTTAGGAAAATCAGCATGACTATTATTAACTCAAGTACTTCAACACAACATATAGCTAGCCCAAATTTAAAACAGCAGCTCATATCGCAAAAAAATAGTTTAGTTAGCAATATTAATAAAATTAAGACTACAATAGAAACGAATAAAGCGGAAATGACAGAATTAAAAGAATTTATCAAACATAATATGTCATTCTTAAAAGAGTTGAAGAGTATCTCTGACCAACATGGAAAAGATAGCCAAGTCCGCCTCAAAAATGGGCATTTTAAATTAGGCCAAGGAAGTAATGTACTAAAAAATATTTTTTCCAGTGGCCGCTACCAAACTGAACGCACTGCCGCGGCAACCTTATTAAATGTAACAGCAAAAAGTGTTACTGTCGCCGATTCAACTAACTTGCTCACGAAGTTGAAAGCAAAAGATGAATCAACCTTATCATCACTGACCGATAACAATAAAAATGCTCAACAACAAATTGCTAGTCTCAGTAAAGAGCTTGCCCCAATAGAAACTCAATTAAACACGATTAAAACACAAGAAGCCGATAATGAGAAAGCAGCTGAACAGCTAAAAAATAAGCGTCAGCAATTTTCTTCTATCTACCAAAGTAATGAAGGTTGTAAAGCAATCAACAATGAGGCCCGCTATATTTTTGGTAATGGCAAACAAGGTGGCTCTTTAAGTGGTAGTAAAGTCATTGCTGAATATGAGCGAGTACATGGCTCAGATATTTTTTCAAAAGGAAATAGCCACATTAAATTTGAATTAAAATGTAACAGTGATAATTTAAATGAGTTAGTGAAAACCGCTGCTAAAAATTGGTATTCACCGTCAAGTACAACAGCAACCACCCATCGTGGGCAAGGTATGACTAGTGATGGCTTAAATACTTTAATTAATAATTTTAATGCCGACAAAAAAAGCGATAATAAGACGGTTTATCAGTTAGGGCAATTTTTTTCAACGTCGAGTAGAAATGATATTGCTAAGTCTTTTGCCAACCAGAGCCAAGATGATGTTAAAGTTATGTTTTTAGTGAAAGGCAATAGTGGCAACGGGATCACTCCGCAAGCTGGGCTAAGCTTTAATAATAATGAAAGTGAAGTACTCTACTCACCGCTGGCAAACTTTAGTGTCAACAATATTGTAAAAAACTCCAAAGAAAATATATATAAAATTGAGTTAACAGAAGTTAAATCTCAAAAAGACGCACAACTATTACCTTACTAGTTCGAGAGTTTGTTTTTGAGCCTATAACAATTATTTTTCTTTTTATAGGCTTTTTTGAACTTTAGCGTAAAATAATTAACCCTACCGCGCTTCTTAATATATTAAGCCTGTCTAAAAACAATGCGTTACTTAAAATAACATCATCGATTATTAGCATCCACCGCATAAGCAGCGGCTCTATTGTTAATTATATAATTATTTGTATGTTGTAACTAAACGGCGTGTATGCTTAGGAGATCGGTTATAAATCTAATTGAGGGGTAATGGCCTATTTTGTCAGAACAAAACCCCATGATTGCCCTATTGTCAGTCCTTAGTTGATAGCCTTTTCGCATAACGCTGAGCAAGTACAGCGCTGACCATCAGTTGTATTTGGTGGAAGATCATCAATGGCAATAAAATAACCCCCACTGTCGCAGCAGGAAACAACACGTTCGCCATGGGTACTCCATTCGCTAAACTCTTTTTCGAGCCACAGAAAACGATGGTAATTTCATCTTCTTTGCTAAAACCTAACAGCCGTGCAGCTAACGTATTAAATACAATGACAATAAATAAAATAACGCATGTAACAACCACTATCATCAAGAGTGAAAATGCATCTATTTTCTGCCAAATTCCCTCAACAACGGCTTCACTAAATGCCACGTAAACCACTAACAATATTGAAGACCGGTCAGTCATATTCACTAACTTACGATTACGGTTAATCCAATTGGCAATCAATGGTCGAGATAAATGCCCCACGACAAAGGGTAGCATTAATTGCATTAAGATGGAGCCTATCGCATTGAGTGTATCCATGGCTTGGCTACCATCAGCATCCATCAATAAGCCAACTAAGATTGGCGAAAGAAAAACCCCAAGAATACTCGACGCCGATGCACTACAAATAGCTGCGGCAATATTCCCACCGGCCACTGATGTGAACGCAATTGCTGATTGTACGGTTGCAGGTAAAGCACATAGGTATAAAAAGCCCATATATACCGTCGGTGACATCCATTTAGGTACAATCACCGCGAGTCCTAATCCTACAATAGGAAATACAATAAATGTACTCGCAAAAACCAGGAGATGTAGACGCCAGTGCCCTATCCCCGCCATGATTGATTCACGAGATAACTTGGCTCCATGCATAAAGAACAGCAATGCAATTGCAGCAGTAGTTAAATATTGAAACCCCGTTTTTATGTCACCTTCACAAGGAAAAAGACTGGCTAGAATGACAACACCAATCATGATAAGTAAAAATGGGTCTATTCTCAGTTTAGCTAGCAAATTCATTCGATTATCCATAATAAAAGCCAGTTATGTTAACTGGCCTTATAGTGAGCGTTGATGACGTTAAAATATTTCTTCGATAGTCCGTTTTTCTTTTGCCGAACGTATACCTGCTTCAATAAGTTTCATAATATCTATCGCTTCGCTCGGGGTGACAGGATTTGGTTTACCATGGCGAATCGCATCATATATCCCTTGATAATAACCACCATAATTTCCGCGTTGGTTTGGCCAAGATTGAGTTATAAGCTCATCACCTTGTGACAGCGTCACATTACCCATATTGGTATCAATTCCCCAATCAGCCCCTTCTGGACGTTGGCCGCTCTTTAAGCTGTCTTCTTGGGTGTCTAAACCATATTTAACATAGCTACCATTCATACCATGAATAACATATATCGGTGTTGGTGCAGCGGCTAATGTTGTAGCATGTAATACCACTTTTTTATCAGCATATTGCAAAACGGTATGAAAGTAATCCACTGCCTGTGCATTAGGACGGATCATGGCAAGATCAACGTTGATCCCTAACGGCCTACCAAAATATTGCAGGACTTGGTCCAACAAATGCGGTCCTAAATCGTACCAAATACCGGCTCCGGGAATATCCGCTTCACGCCAGCGTTGCCTAACCAGTGGGCGATAACGATCAAAATGTGATTCGTAGTATTTAATATCCCCGAGCTTACCTTCTTCTAAGATTTTTTTAACGGTTAAAAAACCGGAGTCCCAACGGCGGTTATGATAAACCGACAGTAATTTTCCAGCTTGCTCCGCTTGTTGTTTCAATTGTTCAGCTTGTGAAACATCTAATGTAAATGGTTTATCAACAACCACGTGTTTTCCCGCTGCTAATGCCGCTTGCGCGAGAGGAAAGTGAGTATCATTAGGTGTAGGAATAACGACGAGTTCGATATCTTTATCAGCAAAAATAGCTTCCGGAGAGGCGGCAACATGAACATTTGGCCAATCCGCCTTAACCTTACTCGGGTCACTGCTAGAAATCGTTGTTAAATCATACCCTTCTAAAATGCCAAGGAAGGGAGCATGAAATGTTTTGCTAGCATAGCCATATCCGACGATCGCAACTTTAATTGGTTTAGACATTTAGACCTCATACAACGATAAACACAGGTGGAGATAAAAAGTACCATCAGAAGGAATGAAATGGCAAATAAATCTATGATAGGATTGTAAATTGTCCAGCGACTTCGCCAAAATGGGTTTTATTGATTATGACTTCAGTTTATGACGCCAACCGCATCACTGGCTGGTTATTAGTTCCAGCAATCTATTTGTTATTAACCTTTTTAGCTGTTTGCAGTATGACTGTCATGTATTGCATTAAGTTTTATGAGATTGTCACGACTGTTGACCATTGGACAAGCTTTATTCCTGCCGCATGGTATCTGTCATTCGCGATTACTATTGGGATGACTATTTTCAGTATCCATGTGCTGCAACTCATGTTTTCACGTTCAAAACATTTCCCTCGCCGCTTTATTATTTGGTTAATGATTTTATTATTGTTAGGTATAAAAACCTTCGCATTTTCACCGATAGATGATGAAACTGCTTTGCAAGTCTTGGCTTGGCCTTTAATTGGGGCAGGTTTCTTTGTCCCTTATTTAAAACGATCCCAACGTGTAAAAATGACTTTCACACAAGATCGATAAGCATCACATAAATTGCTTGATATCATAATGATAGTTTAACTGGCTTCGGCCAGTTTTTGTTCTTTTTTCATTTCAGGCAATAGCATGACTGATTATCTATTACTCTTTGTTGGAACAGTACTGGTTAACAACTTCGTTCTCGTTAAATTCCTAGGCTTATGCCCTTTTATGGGCGTCTCAAAAAAACTCGAACCGGCCATTGGAATGGGCTTAGCAACGACGTTTGTTATGACATTAGCGTCAATCAGTTCTTGGTTGATTGACACACTCATCCTCATTCCTCTCGATCTCATCTATTTGCGAACGCTAAGTTTTATTTTAGCGATTGCTGTAGTTGTACAATTTACTGAAATGGTGGTGAGGAAAACAAGCCCAACGCTTTACCGTTTACTCGGTATTTTTCTGCCTTTAATTACCACCAACTGCGCGGTTCTTGGTGTTGCCTTATTAAATATTAATATGTCTCATACTTTTATGCAGTCTGCCGTGTATGGTTTTGGCGCTGCAGTGGGTTTCTCATTAGTCATGGTATTATTTGCCGCTATTCGCGAACGCTTAGCTGTTGCCAATGTTCCGGCCCCTTTTAAGGGCTCGTCAATTGGGTTAATTACCGCTGGCTTGATGTCTCTCGCGTTTATGGGCTTTAGTGGTTTGGTGAAATTCTAATGATGTCTGTATGGATTGCTATCGGTATATTAGCCGTTTTTGGCCTTATTTTTGGGCTGATTTTAGGGTATGCCTCATTACGCTTCAAAGTTGAGGCGGACCCTATTGTCGAACAAGTTGAAGCGATATTACCTCAAAGCCAGTGCGGCCAATGCAGTTACCCTGGCTGCCGCCCTTACGCCGAAGCGGTTGCAAATAATGGGGAAATGATCAACAAATGCGCCCCTGGTGGTGAGCAAGTCATGCTAAAAATCGCTGAATTGCTTAATGTTGACCCTCAACCAATCGATGGCGATGAAACCGTGCAAAATCCGGTTCGTAAAGTTGCGATTATCGACGAAGAAAACTGCATCGGTTGTACTAAATGCATTCAAGCCTGCCCTGTTGATGCTATTGTGGGTGCAACCCGCGCCATGCATACCGTCATTGAAGATTTGTGCACAGGATGTGACCTGTGTGTAGCCCCTTGCCCTACCGATTGTATTGAGCTTGTTCCCGTGAAAACCACCACAGCCAATTGGAAATGGGATTTAAACACCATCCCAGTCAAAAATATCAATGTTGAACCCAATGAACCATTTGTAACTAAAGCAAGGGGTGAAACTCATGCTTAAGCTCTTTAATTGGTTGAAAAAAGATAATATTTGGGATTTCAAAGGCGGGATCCATCCGCCTGAAATGAAGCTACAATCAAGCCAGACACCGATGCGTATTGCATCAATACCTGATGAACTGGTTATCCCATTACAACAGCATTTAGGCCCTGAAGGCGAGCTGATTGTTCAAGTCGGTGACTTCGTTTTAAAAGGCCAGCCTTTAACTAAAGGCCTTGGACGTACTGTGCCTGTTCATGCATCAACTTCAGGTGTTATCACTGCGATTGAGCCCATGGTGACGGCGCACCCTTCTGGCTTAAAAGAGTTATGTGTGCGTATTGCATCCGATGGCCAAGATACATGGTGTACTTTGTACCCAGAGCCTAACTACGTTCAATTAACCCGCGCTGAATTACTACAGAAAATTGAACAAGCGGGTATTGCGGGTCTCGGAGGTGCCGGTTTTCCAACCGCATCAAAATTGGCTGGTGGTAAAGATGCGATTAAAACATTAATCATTAATGCAGCTGAATGTGAGCCTTATATCACGGCAGATGATAGGTTAATGCAAGAACATGCACAGGAAGTTATTGAAGGCTGCCGTGTTTTACAGCATTTATTAAACCCAGACCAGGTACTAATTGGTATTGAAGACAATAAACCCGAGGCTATCCGTGCACTTAAAGATGCAATCACCTCGCAAGACAAACAAATATTCATTCGGGTTATACCAACCAAGTACCCATCAGGTGGTGCTAAACAGCTGACAAAAATTTTAACGGGAAAAGAAGTACCATCCGGTGCGCGTTCTTCTCAAATTGGCGTGTTAATGCAAAACGTCGGTACTGTGGTTGCTATCAAACGTGCGGTTATCGATGGCCAGCCATTAATCGAACGAGTAGTCACGGTCACAGGCGAAGCAATCAGCAAACCGGGTAATTTTTGGGCTCGTTTAGGGACTCCAGTTAAACATCTATTACAGCAATCAGGTTTTAACCCTGAACCAGAACAAATGGTGATTATGGGAGGGCCTTTAATGGGCTTTACCCTGCCCGACTTAAATGTTCCTGTCGTGAAAATTTGTAACTGTTTACTGGTTCCTACCATGGAAGAAATGGGGCCTAAAGCACTAGAAGAAGCGTGTATTCGCTGTGGGTTGTGTGTTGAAGCCTGCCCTGCTGCGCTACTACCTCAGCAACTTTACTGGTTCAGTAAAGGAGATGAACACGAAAAAGCGCAAAAACATAATTTATTTGACTGCATAGAGTGTGGTGCATGTGCTTATGTGTGCCCGAGTAATATTCCGTTAGTACAATATTACCGTCAAGAAAAAGCAGAAATTCGTGAAATTGCTCAAGAAGAGCGCCGTGCCGCTGAAGCAAAATTGCGTTTTGAAGCAAAACAGTTGCGTATGGAACGTGATAAACAAGCACGGGAAGAACGCCATAAAAAAGCGGCTGTACAAGTCGATAGTACAGATAAAAATGCCGTTAATGCCGCTTTAGCACGAGTTAAAGCCAAACAAACGGTAACAGCGGAACCCATTAAGATTGTTTCCGGTGAACTCCCAGACAATAGTGCAGTAATCGCTGCTCGCGAAGCCCGTAAAGCCCAAGCTCGAGCTAAACAAGCTGAAAAGCTGGCCAATACACAAACAGAAACTGTTGATATAGCAGCAACGGATGATCCCCGTAAAGATGCC